>JACJYS010000007.1 GCA_020635995.1 Chitinophagales bacterium
GTGGTGGTATTGGTCCTTTTTCAGGTCAAGCAAGTGGAAATGACCCTGATGAAGATAATTTTAGATTAAAAGGAAAACAATACACAGCGTTAGAGGGTGGCGGAAGTTTAGGGGAAGGCTACAAGGCGTTAAAATGGACGAAATTAAGTAAACTTACTAATGTAGAAATAGGCGGACAATATCAGTGGACAACTACCTATACTTTTTGGAAAAATAAAGTAGCTAAACAAAATTCGTCTAATGAGTAGTGGAAAATTAGAGAAAGTAGGAGGGATTTTGTTTTTAAGTGCAATAGCTCTTTTTGCAATATTTTTACTATTACAGCCAAGCGATGAATGTTTAAGTAAAAAATATATTCTCAATAAAGATTTACAAGGAGTTGTTGTAGAAAAATTTTACGATAATAAGCATAGCAATGTTGAGGTCATTAAAGTTAGAAATAATAATTATAATGTAAATTTCAATAGCTATTCGGAAAGATTACCATTGTTTAATTACACTCAAATAGGCGATAGCATATACAAGCCTAAAGGAGTATTGGAAATAAAATTGTTTAGAGGAGGTTTTGACACCACATTTGTTTTCAATTATGATTGTGATAAATGGTAAAATAAAAAGTTATCAACACTACACTGAAACAAGCTAAAACGCCCACCATTCGGGCGTTTGGCTCTCTTTTTTCATTCTTTTTCTTTCCTTTCCTTTTCCGTAGCTCCCACCCTGTAAAATCAGGCATTGGTGGCGGTGGGTGGGTTTGTTTTTGTTTTGTTTTTTTGCTTTGTTTAGGATCTTGTCTTGTGGTGGTTCTTTAGTTGGTTTTGCCTTATTCCTTTTGTTCTTTTAGTGGTTTTGTAGTGCTTTTTTCTGCTACGCAGAAAAAAGAGAGAAAAAGGGGGGCTTTTCCGCCATTGGCAGACAGGTTTTAAGTGTTTTGCCAACGGCAAAACACTTTTTTAGTTACTTATATAATTAAATACTATAATCATAGTATATAAATTCAATTTCATCTATTTCCGTGCTGTCGGGTGTTTCCACCCGACACTTTTGAAATGTAAAACAGAAGCGGAATAAGCTCTAATAATTTTCCGTGCTGTCAGAAGCTACCTTCTATTTGATTGTAAAAACATCAAAAAAAATGCTTACATTTGGTTTAAACTTTAAGCAAGTTACGTGCAAAATCAAGTAGCATATTATATAAATTTAAGTGTAAAAAAATACCACCCGTTTGGCATGCCTATGCCAGGACGCTCCTTTAATAGCCATGATTATAGGTTCGGGTTTAATGGTATGGAGAAAGATGATGAAGTTAGTGGAGATGGAAATCAGTACACGACCGAGTTTAGACAATATGACCCAAGATTGGGAAGGTGGACTAGTTTAGACCCATTGATGGCTCAGTTTCCTCATTTAAGTCCTTATGTGGCTTTTGCCAATAACCCTATTTATTATGTAGATCCATATGGACTTGCACCAAATCCAGGAGGTGATAATGTTGCAAAACCATTTTGTGAAGACTGTAATAATGGAGATAATGTAAGTACACAGTCTCAAATGGAAGGACTTTTGGGATTTGATACTGATGATTTTGACTTCAAGTTGACTCCTGTTGCAGACTCCAAGGATAAATATGATTTAACATTATATGACAAAGAAGGTAATCGCGTTGGAGCACTAACTAATTTTACAGTAAATGAAAAAACAAATAAGTATATATTTAGTTATACTTTAGGTCAGGAAAATAGCGGAAAATCAATTACTAGTGACGCTTTAAGATTTTGGGGAACGTCTCAATCCTCAGATATCCCCCCTGGAACAGCGATAGTTCACTATGAAGGACCCTTTGAAAACCATTCAAGTAATAGTACTACAATTTTAATAATTTCTTCAATACAACTTAATGGTGGATATGCAAAAACCAACATGGCATTTGTCCCTTCAGATACAAAGGTAACAGGTGTACAAGTAAAACAGTGGCTAGTTGCAAATATTACCTATGTTAATGAACAAATACAAAATAATCTTTTTAATCTTATTTCGTCTGAGATGCCTGAATATGGGAATAATCCTTTTGCATTAAAAGAGAGGAATGAGGATTTATATAACAGTTACAAGAAGAAGGCTTCTAAAATGTTTTTTGAACCATTTCTCCAATATGGAATTGATGAATCATCCATGAGGTGGGATATTGGAGTTGGAAATAATTTTTAATTTATTATGAGATATACTTTATATTTTATCATTGTTTTTTTGATTTCAGGGTGTTCACATGATAACACACTTGTAGGCTATTGGGAATCAAGCACAGGTAACTCAATTCATTTTACGAAAGATAACAGGGTATTCATTAATGAAAAGTATTGTATGCAATACTCAGTTTCAGGAGACTCTCTATTTTTTTATAGGAGTGATTTAGAGTGTATGTATTTTGAACTAATCAAGCATAAAGAAGAAGACCAATTAAAATTGATAATTAATGATAATAATCAATATTTAACTCAGATTTTAGATAGGGATTATCATTTAATTGATAAAAACAAAATTATAGAAGATACTTTGTGTGAAACAATTAATGTTTCAACTAAGAAGGAGACACGGGGGGGGATTGAATCAGGAATATATGCAATAGAGGGTTCTAAGAATCACTACTTTTTTGAAATAAAAGACTCTAATCTATTAAAGTATGAAGGTAATAATACTATCTACAACTTAGTTAGTATGGAAGGGGGGGCATTCAAAATTGTAATTTTTTGTGATGAAGAAGTAAACCAAAATACTACAGAAGAAAATTTTCTGTTTACAATGGATTATCTTCAAAGATTAATTGATACTCAAAAACAATTTTTAATTCAACAAGAGGATGGATTGTATTATATGGATATTGTGGTTGGAGATACTTTTAAAGTATTTAAGACTGTACTACTGGATACTGTAAAATGAATGTTTTCCCCAATGCTGGTGCGAGCTTGTAGCTCGTACTAATAGAAAGTAATTTTCCCCATGGTCGGCATCCGTGCCGTACCATAAACTAGTAAAGAACAGAGGCGGAAGTAATCTAATAAATTTTATAAACCTAGGGTTTTATAAAAAAGAGGGTTTTTCCGTGCTGTCAGAAACTACCTTCTGACATTTTAATGTATGAAACATCAAAAATATTCCTTACATTTGGTTTAAACTTTAAGCAAGTTAAGTGCAAAATCAAGCCACATATTATACAAATATAAGTGCAAAAAAATACCACCCATTTGGTATGACTATGCCAGGACGACACAAACTTGCTCAAAGTAGTGATGATTATAGGTTCGGGTTTAATGGGATGGAGAAAGATGGGGAGGCATGGAGTGGTGATGCAGGTAATCAGTTAGACTTTGGCGATAGGATTTATGATAGTAGGTTGGGGAGGTTTCTTTCAACTGATGCATGGGAGTACAAATACCCCTCCCATAGTACATATAACGCATTTATGGGTAATCCTATTGTTAATATTGACCCAACTGGTAATGGAGCAGAAACGACCGTTAAAACAGACGAAAATGGAGATGAATACGCGGAAATAAGTTCTACAATATATGTTTATACAGACCAAGAAGGCGTAGATATTGAAAATTTTGCTCACACATTAGAAACATCATTAAACGCCCAATTTAATTATACAGGACAATACAGTAAAACAGATGGTAATGGTGATGCTATAACTCCTCAAGTAAAAGTACAAGGTAAAGGTAAAATGGATGCTGTTTTTAATATTAATGTAGTACCATTGTCAAGTGTAGATGAAGCTCAAAGTAAAGCAAATGCAAACACAAATAAAGCCAATAATTTTTTCTTTGTGGATAAAGAATCAACAAGTAAAGAGAACTTTCAAAGTTCAGCAAAAGGAGGCAATGCAGGATTTTTCAGTTATTACGCACATGAAAAAGTGTGGGCACATGAATTTCTTCATGTTTTAGGGCATACTAATACTGCTGGAAAAATGGGAGGACATAATGACACTGATTTTAATAATAGAGATAATAATTATTCAATAATGATTATGGACCCGACTAAGTTTAATAATACTTTTGTTAATTGGAAAGATGATTTATGGAGAATGAATGGAGCAAAGTCACTGCCAACTAATAAACCGTTTGGTGCTCCAATGACAAATAACATATATAATTCTCAGACAATTGAGGAATACGTGAATGGGAATAGACCATTTTCTGAAGGTATTATACCAATTAATAGGAATTTATTTAACAAATATGGCAATACTTGGAATGTATTTAAAGAGTAGTTTTTATTGTTTATTTTTTATCTTGACATTATTCAAAATTGGATTTTCTCAATCTTTGAATCCAGTAGACATAGTGATTAATGTAGATGGCAAAGTTTATAATAGATTGGATACAACAATAAGATTTAAAAGGAAAAAATTTCGACATATTGAATTTAGAGTATTAGATGAAAGGTATAAAATTGTTGCATTTTATATGCGAAGTGAACCTGATCTAGGAGCAGGAGATATGATAGCTTCCGTCCTTATAATTGGAAATAGAATTGATAAGAAATTTTCCAAGATTTTTAAAAAGCGACACTATGGAGTACTTAAAACGAGTAAAGGATTACAAGTTATAAAATTTTATGTGCTTGATCAACTCACTTCTGAAATTATTATTCCTAATTATGGTATGGTTATTAGATGGAGAGGTACTGTATCAGATTAGGTCATGGGATGGACAGTGTAAAAGCAATTTCCCCCCAGCAGAGTCTCTCAAAGAGGACTCTGCTGTTTTGAGTATGCTGTCAAAAGCTACCTACTGACAATCTGTTTACAAAAATATTTCCTACATTTGGTTAATAAATTTGGCTAAAATAAGTGCAATATCAAGCTATATATAATACAAATTTAAGTGCAAAAAACTACCATCCATTTGGTATTTACCATTGTAAAACACAAAATAGATTAGACTATTTTGTGTTGGTATTATAACTTTTGAGCTATATTTCTTAAAATACTTTCCCAGTTTATCTCTTTGTCAAAATCTCTTTTTCCCAAACGGATAATTATTAAATCTTTAAGTGGATTAATGTAAATAAACTGTCCATTAAAACCTTGTGCCGTGTAGTCGCCTTTCCCGTCTGTAGAAGGAAACCAATGTCTATAAAAAGTAAAGGCTTTGTTGTTGGGGTTTTTACCTTTGTATTCTGTTACAAAACTAACCCAGCCTTTAGGCAAAATCTGTTTGCCATTCCATACGCCATCATTTAAGTATAGCTGAGCAAATTTTGCAAAATCTTTAGCTTTGGCGTTTAAACAGCAGTAGCCTCTTATTAAATCATCTTTTTTGTAGGTGTTCCAAAAAGCTTCTGTAGCACCTATTTTATTCCATATTTTTTCGTAAAAATATTCTGTTATGGGTCTGCCAATTACTCTTTTTAAAATTAAGGCAACTAATTCGGCATCCGTTTGATTGTATCTGGGTGTTCCGCCCGGTGCTTTTTCTATTTTTATAGTTTTCATAAACCTATAAAAATTATTGCCATAATATGTTCTGGCTAAATCGCCAAAAAGAGCCGCATTTTTTCCTCTTATTTTTATGCCGGAGTTCATTTCAAACACATTTTGAAAAGTAATATTGGCAAAAGCACTATCGTTGTTTAAAAGCTCCGGTATATATTGAGTTATAGGAGCGGTATAGTTTAGCAAACCTTCATCTATAGCAATGCCTACAATAGAAGCTATGGCACTTTTACTTACTGAAAAAGCTAAGTTTTTGCTGGCCTCATTATAATTTCCGTAGTATTTTTCAGCCTTAATTTCTTTGTTTTGTACTATAAGAAAACCGTTGGTTTTTGAATATTTTAGTAAAGAATCTAATGAACTTTCAGCACCATTTCTAAAATGAACTGTTAAATTATTTAGGTCAATTGGAGTTTTAGCGTACTTCCACACAAATTCATTTTCCGATTTAGCAATATCTTGTTTGGGAAACTTATTGCCGTCTTTATGGTCGGGGCGAAAGTAAGTAAATGACCGTACGAAATGGCAAGAGGGTAAAAGGATAATTAAAAGTAGGAGTGTAACTAAAAGTGTTTTTTTATTCATTAATATAGTATTCTTGCGTTTATAGTATTAGGTATGCTTTTTAGCTCAGTAAGTGTTTCTTCGCTTGTTTTTTTGCTCACATCTAAAACCACATAGCCTACTGTAGCATTGGTACTTAAATATTGACCTAATATATTAACTTCTAATTTTGAAATTCTATTGTTAATTTCGCTAAGTACGCCCGGTACATTTTTGTGTATGTGTAAAATTCTATGAGAATCAGCAACTTTTGGCAAACTTAATTCCGGCAATGAGTGAGAACCTAATGTAGAGCCTGTTTCTATATATTTTATCAATTTAGACGATACATCTAAACCTATGTTCCATTGTGCCTCTTCGGTACTACCACCTATATGTGGTGTTAAAATAACATTAGGTAGATTTTGCAAAGGACTTTCAAATTTATCGCCCACTATTTTGGGTTCTACAGGAAAAACATCTATAGCCGCACCCGATAGTTTGCCACTTAAAATAGATTCTTTTACGGCATCTAAATCAACTACATTCCCTCTACTCATATTTATTAGATGCTGCCCTTTTCTAAATCTTTTTATTATTTTTTCATCAAATAGATTAACCGTTTCGGGTGTGGCAGGCACGTGCAAGCTTACAATATCGCATTTGTCTATTATTTCTTCTATAGTGCCCAGTGTGTTGGCATTGCCTAAAGGCAGTTTACTTTCTATATCATAATAATATACTTCTAAACCCAGAGATTCTGCCAATACAGAAACTTGAGAACCTATGTGTCCATAGCCAATAATGCCCAATTTCTTTCCTCTTACTTCGTGTGCATTTTCACTTTCTTTTTTCCACAATCCTTTGTGTGCCGCTTCGTTTTTTTCGGGTATTCTTCTTACCAACATAATTATGCTGGCTATAACCAGTTCTGCCACAGAACGAGTATTGCTAAAAGGAGCATTAAATACGGCTACACCATTTTTAGTGGCGGCTTCTAAATCTACTTGGTTGGTGCCAATACAAAAACAACCTACACTCATTAGCTTATCTGCTTTGTTTAGCACATTTGCGGTTAGTTGTGTTTTGCTTCTAATGCCCAAAATTCTAACATCTTCCAATTTCTCTAAAAGTTCTTCTTCGCTATAAGCACCCGTTGCGGTTTCTATATTGGTATATCCCGCTTTTTTTAATTCGTCAATAGCAGAAGGGCTAATACTTTCAAGCAGTAAAACTTTAATTTTATCTTTAGGGAAAGATGTATTTTCAGACATATTTTTTAGTGAATTTTTGCTAACGAGTGCAAAGATGCATAACTGCTTTCCATTTTTAAAATAATATGAGAATAAGTTATAAAAAAAGAGCTCCGAAATTTTCGGAGCTCTAAAAATATTAATTGATATGCTTATTATTCAACAACGATAGAAACGCGTCTATTTACTTTAGACGTTCCTGTTGCTTCAGCTTCTCCATAATAATTTACATTTAATCTATCGGCATTTACACCTAAAGAAACTAATTGTTGTTTTACATAATTAGCTCTTTTTTTAGATAGTTCTAAATTGAAAGCATCATTGCTACTACTATCTGCATAGCCACTAATATCGGCAGTTCTGTGAGGATAACTTAATAGGAATGAAGCTACATCTAAAATAACGGCATTATATTCTTTGGTTAAGGTAGAAGCACCAGAGTTAAAGAATACATTCCATCTAATGTTGTCTTGTGCTACAGATGAAGTGTTATTTGTAGGAGTAGATGTAACTAATTTAATAGTTCTTCCTAAAGCATCGGCTTGAGCTTCAGCTGGAGTATTAGCTTCTTCATCTTTGTAGTCAGCCACTCCATCGTTATCACTATCTATTGCTTTGCCTGTAGCATCTACAGTAGCACCTAAAGGCGTTCCGGTTTCAGCATCTCTGTAATCTGGTACGCCATCTTTGTCTAAATCTATAGAGTTTAATTTCTCATCTACTTTTTCGCCTATAAATTCAGGACTTACATTTCTTTTTAATTCAGCCACATCATCATAATTATTAGCTACAGGATTTTGCCAGTATGTAGGTTCTTCACGTTTTCCTATTTTAAAGTTTAAACCGGCAGATAAATAATGCAACACATCATTGTTTCTTCCAGCATAAACACCATCTAAATAGTCGTCAAAATGTCTGCTGTGTCTATATTCTAAAGCTAAATCAATTCTTTTGCTTAAGTAAACATCAATACCGCCACCTAATACTAATGTTGGTAGTATTCTAGTGTCTTTTATCATTGGGTAGTCTGTCTTTTTTGGAGTGGAGTTAGTTTCGTATTTTCCATCTTGCAATTGATTTAATTGGTGTCTTACAAAAAATCTATCGCCCCAAGTTTCTTGATTAGCAATATCTGAATAATCATATAAAGTGGCATTTTCATCGTAGTAATCAGCTTGAGAAAAAGCTGTGGTAGCTCCACCACCTACAAAGAAATTGAAAATTACTTTAGATTGTCTTTTATTTCTGTTAACATTGCCTACGCTAAATACAGCTTGTAAGGTATTATCAAACATTCTTGTTTTATAATTGGCATAAACATTATTGCCATTTACAATTCTTGTGTTAATATCTTGCCCTTTGGCTTGTAAAAATAAGCCTTGGTATCTTACTGAGAAAAAGCTAGTAATACCTTTTCTAACTTTTAAGCTAGCTCCAATACTCTTTCCCGTAGGAGCAAAATCTCCGGATATAATAGGCATTCCTATATCAAATCCAACTGCCCAATTTGATTTTTTCTTAGGAGCAAATGGACTAATATTGTTTTCGTAATCATACTGACGCATGTAGTTTCTCTTGCACAAATTGCTTGAATCTTTTAGTGCAAATTCTTGAGTGTTTTGTGCCGTTGAAATCCCAAAAAATAAGATTGGCACAATTAATAGTATAAGTTTTTTCATAGAAAATAGGTTTATATTTAAAAATATCTCAAATATACAATAATTAAGCCAAAATTGTTTCACAAAAAGTATTTTTATTAATCTATTATCTTCTTGTTTTAGTTTCTTACTTTTGCAATTCAATAAAAAGAGAACATAATATTATGAAGATTACTTTTCCGGATGGTAATGTAAAAGAATATGAAAAAGGCACTTCTTCAATAGAAATAGCTAAAAGTATTAGTCATGGTTTAGCTAAAAATGTATTGGCAGCTAAAGTTAATGGCGAAGTGTGGGATTTAACCAGACCTATTAATGCTGATGCTACCTTAGAATTATTAACGTGGAATGAAGAAGATGCAAAGCGAACTTTCTGGCACTCTTCTGCTCATTTAATGGCTGAGGCTTTAGAAGAAATTTATCCTGGAGTAAAATTTGGAATAGGACCGCCTATAGAAAACGGATTTTATTATGATATAGATTTGGGCGATAAAAGCTTAAGCGTAGAAGATTTGCCAAAAATTGAAAATACCATGCGTAAATTGGCTAAAAATGGTAGCAAATATGAGCGTAAAGAAGTGGCTAAAGCAGATGCTATAGCTTATTTTAAAGAAAAAGGCGATGAGTATAAATTAGAGCTTTTAGAAGATTTAAAAGATGGCGATATTACTTTTTATACGCAAGGAAATTTTACTGATTTATGCAAAGGTCCTCACATACCGGGCACAGGACAAATAAAAGCCATAAAACTGCTAAATGTAGCCGGAGCTTATTGGCGTGGAGATGAAAACCGCAAACAAATGACCCGAATTTATGGCGTAACTTTTCCTAAGCAAGAAATGCTTGATGAGCATTTGGCATTATTAGAAGAAGCTAAAAAACGAGATCATAGAAAATTAGGTGCTGAATTAGAACTGTTTATGTTTTCTGAAAAAGTAGGAGCAGGGTTGCCTATTTGGCTACCTAAAGGTACAGATTTAAGAGAAAGACTTTCAAATTTCTTAAAAGAAGAGCAGCTAAGAAGAGGTTATTTGCCAGTAGTAACTCCACATATTGGGAAAAAAGAATTGTATGTTACCAGCGGACATTACGAGAAATACGGAGAAGATAGTTTTCAGCCTATACATACGCCTAAAGAAAATGAAGAGTTTTTATTAAAACCTATGAACTGTCCTCATCATTGCGAAATTTATGCTCATGTGCCAAAATCCTATAGAGATTTGCCGTATAGAGTGGCAGAGTTTGGTACAGTATATCGCTATGAGCAGAGTGGCGAGCTACATGGTTTAACCAGAGTTAGAAGCTTTACCCAAGATGATGCACATATTTTTTGCACAGCAGAGCAGTTAAAAGCAGAGTTTTTAGATGTACTTGATTTAACCATGAAAGTATTTAATAAAATGGGCTTTAAAGAATTTACGGCTCAAATTTCATTGCGAGACCCTGAAAACCTTAGCAAATATATAGGAAGTAAAGAAAACTGGGAAAAAGCAGAAAATGCTATTATAGAAGCTACAAAAGAAGTGGGTTTAGAAACCGTAACAGAACTTGGCGAAGCCGCTTTTTATGGTCCTAAGTTAGATTTTATGGTAAAAGATGCTTTGGGAAGAAGCTGGCAGTTAGGAACTATTCAGGTTGATTATAATTTGCCGGAAAGGTTTGAATTAGAATACATAGGAGCCGATAATGAAAAACACAGACCCGTTATGATTCATAGAGCACCGTTTGGTTCTTTAGAAAGATTTATAGGCGTGTTAATAGAGCACACAGGCGGAAAATTTCCATTGTGGTTAACTCCCGAGCAGGTTAGAGTATTGCCTATAAGCGATAAATTTATAGAATATGCTAAAGAAGTGGAAGCTTATTTGAAACAAAGTGGCATAAGAAGCAGTATAGATGATAGAACCGAAAAAATAGGCAGAAAAATTAGAGATGCGGAAACTTCTAAAATACCATATATGTTAATAGTGGGCGAAAAAGAAGTAGAAAATAGAGAGGTTTCAGTAAGAAAACAGGCGGTAGGAGATGAAGGAAGTAAAGATATTGGTATATTTATTGAACAAATAAAAGAAGAAATAGCAGGAGAATAATTTATTTTCCACATATTTGCAACATATTATTTATAATAACTTAAAAAATTTAGATTTAACAACTTGGCAAAATTTAATAACAGACACAAAAAAGAAGAACCATATAGAGTTAACGATAAGATTAGAGTACCTAAAGTTCGTTTAGTGGGCGATAATGTAGAAGTAGATGTATATCCTACACACAAAGCCTTAGAAATGGCGGAAGATTTAGGTTTAGATTTGGTAGAAATATCGCCAAACGCTAATCCTCCGGTGTGCAAAATTTTAGATTACAAGAAATTTTTGTACGAAAAAAAGAAAAAAGAGAAGGAAATTAAGGCTAATGCTCAAAAAACAGTAATAAAAGAGTTGCGTTTTGGTCCTAATACCGATGACCATGATTTTGAATTTAAAGCAAAACATGGCGAAAATTTCTTACAAGAAGGGTCAAAAGTTAAAGCCTATGTACATTTTAAAGGTAGAGCTATAGTTTTTAAAGATAGGGGAGAATTATTGCTACTTAAATTAGCTAAAAGACTTGAAGAATTTGGAGCTCCGGAGCAATTGCCAAAATTAGAAGGTAAGCGAATGATAATGGTAATAGCACCAAAAAAGAAATAAACCCACAATAAAACTAAAAAACGTTTGCTTATATAAAAATATAAGATTACCTTTGCACTCCAAATTTTTAGAATTATGCCTAAGATGAAAACAAATTCCAGTGCTAAAAAGAGATTTAAAGTAACTGGATCAGGAAAAATAATGAGAAGAAAAGCTTTTCACAGCCACATCTTGACAAAAAAAGATAAAGACACTAAAAAGCAAATGACACACGATACAGAAGTGCATAAGTCAGATATGCCGAGAGTGAAAAGAATGCTTTGTAAATAAATTATTGAAATAAGAAAAATTTAAGAAAATGCCTAGAGCTACAAACAGACCCGCAGCAAGAGCAAGAAGAAGAGCCACATTAAAATTGGCTAAAGGATATTTTGGAAGAAGAAAAAATGTTTGGACAGTTGCCAAAAATGCAGTTGATAAAGGACTTCAATACGCTTATGCTCACAGAAGATTAAAAAAGAGAGAATACAGAAGCCTTTGGATAGCAAGAATAAATGCAGCAGTAAGAGAGCACGATATGAGCTACTCTAAATTTATGCACGCATTAAATGAAAAAGGAATTAAACTAAACAGAAAAGTATTGGCAGATTTAGCAATGAATGATGCTGTCGCTTTTAATGAAATAGTAAAATCTGTAAAGTAAACTATACTAAATAACAATATTTGAAAAGCTCCGATTTATCGGGGCTTTTTTATTATGTCAATTTTTGCTTAATTTTATCTCAATTTAAAAACCAATATGATTTATATATACATTGGCATTGCTTTTTTAATGCTGTTAATTTCTTTTATTGTCATTTTCAATAAATTTATTCGCTTAAGGAATTTAGTAAAAGAAGCATGGTCGCTTATAGACGTGCAGCTAAAAATGAGGTATGAAGTAATTCCCAATTTGGTAAATACCGTAAAAGCTTATACAAAACACGAGCAGCAAATACTTAGAGATGTTACCGCACTACGTGCTAAAGCAATGGAAAAACAAGTGCCAAGCGAAAAAGCGGTATCGGAAAATGTACTTACCGAAAAATTGGCTCAACTTATGGTAACCATAGAAAATTACCCCGAACTAAAAGCAGACCAACATTTTTTAAAACTGCAAGACCAAATATTTGATATTGAAGATAAAATACAGTTGGCAAGAAGATATTACAATGGTGCTGTAAGAAATTATAATATTGCCATAGAATCTTTTCCCAGCAGTATAGTGGCAGCCCTAATCAATTTTAAAAAGTATGACTTCTTTGAATTAGACTCTATAGAAGAAAGAAAAAACCTTGAAATCTCTTTTGAAGAATGAAAAAAATAATATTATTCCTGTTTGTTATTTGCATTGTATTTGCAAAAGCTGAAGAAGAAATTATCTCTTTTAATAGCGATATAACCATTCAGCAAAATGGAGAGCTAAAAGTAGTGGAAACCATAAAAGTTAGTGTAGAAGGCAATGTATTTCAACGGGGTATTTATAGAGCTTTAAACACCGTTTATAAAGCTAAAAATAATATCAACTATAATGTTTCCTATAATGTACAGCAAGTAACTAAAGATGGAGTTTCAGAACCATTTTTTATCAAAAAAAATCAATCCAGCATAAATATTTATGTAGGAGATGAAAATATTTACTTAAAAAATGGTGTTTATACTTATCAAATAACATACACCACTAAAGACCAGCTGGGAGCTTATGATGAAGTAGATGAATTGTACTGGAATGTTACGGGAAATTATTGGGAAGTACCCATAATGATTACTACGGCTACCGTACACACGCCTGCCGGGGCAGATATAATACAATATACGGCATATACAGGCTACTTAAAAGAAACATTTAAAGATTATCAAGTTGATAAAATTGACAATAATACCATAAGTTTTAAAACCACTAAAGAACTACATGCCAATGAAGGACTAACCATAGCCGTAGGATTTAAAAAAGACGTGGTAGTTATGCCTAACAAATGGCAAATTTTCCTTAAAAGCAATATGGGATTGTTTGTTTTATTGGCAGGATTGTTACTTACTTTTTTATATTATTTAACCACTTGGTATAAAGTGGGTATAGACCCACCTAAAGGAACAATTATACCACTGTTTGATCCGCCTAAAGATTTAAGTCCATCGGCAGTGCGTGTTATTAACCAAATGGGCTACGATAATAAAGTGATAACAGCCGCACTTATAAATTTAGCTATAAAAGGATATATAACTATAGACAAAACCAAAGGTGGAAACCAAAAATTGGTTAAAAACAAAAATGCGGACAATGGAATAACACCAGCCGAAAAAGTAGTTATGGATTCTTTTTTTACCAGTAATAATTCTTTAACCTTAGAACAGAAAAACCATGCTAAAATTAGCAATGGGATAACTAAAATGAGGGATAAAGTGAAATCTGAAATAGATAAAAAGTACTATAATTTGAATACTTCTCATTTAATAGTAGGCGTAGTTATAAGTGTAGTAGCCATAGCTATAGCAGTAATTATAAATGGAGGTTTTGTAAATATTTTTCAAACAGGATGGCTAAGTATATGGGGTATTGGTGTGTTTATGATGTTCCGTCAGTCTTTTTCAAGTTTGCGAAATAGGCAGTTTGGAATAGGAATAGGTATGTTAGTTTTTGCTATTCCATTTTTAGTAGTTATGGTAGTGGTTGCTTTGGTTTTTAGCAAAACTTTATCTATCCCTTATGCCGTTATTCTGGCACTTTATGTTATAAATATAGTGGTGTTTTACCATTTATTAAAAGCACCTACTGTTTATGGCAGAAAAGTAATGGATGAAATAGAAGGTTTTCAAATGTACTTAAAAACTGCCGAAAAGCATTTGATGGAAAGAACTAAAACTAAAGAAGATAGCATCAAATTATTTGAACGATTTTTACCTTATGCAGTTGCCTTAAATTGTGAAACAGAATGGACTAAAACTTTTGAGAAAACTATAAATGAAGCATTAAAAGATGGTACGTATCAACCTACATGGCATCATAGTAATATACCGTATATAAATATAGGAAGTATAACCAACAGTGTAGGTTCAAGTCTTACGCATGCTGTAACATCAAGTAGTGTTGCTCCAACATCAAGTAGCTCAGGCGGTGGATTTTCTGGCGGTGGAGGAGGCGGTTTCTCTGGTGGTGGCGGAGGCGGAGGCGGTGGTGGTGGCTGGTAAGGTTTTTTTAGTTATATAAAACGTCATTTCCACGATTTATCGCCTAATCATTAAATAAGCTCCCCTGCTATCTCATTCCCTTTGTGTCTTAACAACTTTGCGAGAATATCAAACCTCCAAACATCAAACTAATTTGGTAATTGCATCTTTACTTTATACATTTGCTCACATCCACGTATTGGTTTAGAATGATAAAAAAATGGTTTAATTATTTTTTAATAACAATGCTGTTAATGCTATTATGGCAGTGCAAGCAAGAAAAACCCAATACTTTAAAAAAAGTAGAAGAGAATAACTTTCAAACCGACACTTTAGTTATAGTTCAATTATTGCAAAGTGCAGATAGTTTAAAACTGATGCTTGAGTATGATAATGCTTTTAAAAATTACCAAAAAGCTATAGATATTTCAATAAATCAAAAAGATAGCAATCAGCTATTTAGTGCTTATATAAAAACGGCAGAAATGTTTAGGGCTAAATCAGATTTTATTCAAGCGGAAGATTACCTTAAAAAAGCACAAGAAATTTCTACTAAAATAACTATTTCTAATGAGGAATTGATGTCTTATTACAACAGAAAAGCTGCTTTATATGCGGAGTATTATCAAGAACCCGATTCATCATTGCTTTACTCTAAAAAAGCAATGGATGTAGCTATAAAAACCAATGAAACTGAAATTATTTTCTCATCGGTAATGGAAATGGGTTTTGCGTATGAAAATCAAACAAAATTGGATAGTACACTATTTTACTATAAAAAAGCACTTGCAATAGCCGAAACGGAACAGGAAAAACAAATGGAATGCGATGCACTTTCCAATTGTTGCCGTATATATTTAAAACAAAAGAATTATACAAAGGGTAAACTTTTAGCACAGAGAGGCTATAAAATAGCTTCAAATAATAATTTATTGTTTAGCCATTTAATTTTTGCTCAATATTTGAGTGAAATAGCTCAAAATGAAGACAATTATAAAACAGCATATACATACCTAAAAGAAAGAACGGAACTAACCGATAAGTATTTTGAAAAACGCTATGATGATAAAATTATAGAAACCGAAAAAAAATATAAAGTAGCCGAAGCAGAAAAGCTAACTGCTTTAAAGGAATTAGAACTTAACGAAAAAGAAAATGCACTGAATCGTCAAAAAAGCGTACTTCTAATTATTCTTCTTTTACTTTTGGCATCTGTAATTTTACTAACCACCATAGCTTTGTTTAATAGAAAAATAAATGCTGCCAATAAGCAACTTAATTTTTTAAACGAACAAAATAAATTTCTTGTTTCGGAAACCAATCATAGGGTAAATAACAACCTACAACTCATTTCTGTTTTTATTAATCAGGAAATAAATAAAAAGGAAGATGATGTGGCATTGCATAAACTTCAATCTTATGTAGATTCTATGGCAATATTGCATAGACATTTGTACGGTCAAGAGGATAAACGTTTGGTAAAATTAGATGATTATTTGCTTGAAATAGTAAGTAATTTAGCTCATTTAATGAAAGAAAAAGGTGTTGAATTACACGTTAAAATAGATAATATTCTTATAGATAGCAACCAAGCTATGTACATGGGGTTGTTAGTAAACGAACTATTTATAAACTCATTAAAACACGCTTTTACAACAGCAAACAATAATAAAATAGAACTAAACATAAAAACAAACAGTAAAGAAATAAATTTAAAATACCTTGATAATGGAATAGGCATAAAAAACGAAATTGCTCCTAAAATAATAAGCCAAATTTGTAAACAATTAAAAGCCAATTATCGTATAAAGTCAAACAAGGGTTTTTATTTTTGTACTGCTGTTGAAGTTTAAATAAGAAAATGACAAATAATTACAACTTAAAAATACTAATAGTTGAAGATGAAGTTTTTATAGCAGACTTTATAGAAACGATACTTAATGATGCGGGTTATTTTAATATACAAAAGGCTCATAATAAATTAGAAGCACAAAAAAGTATAACAAACAATACTTTAGATATAATTTTAATGGACATTAATATAAACGGAAAAATGGAAGGGATAGAATTGGTAAAAAAACTTCCTTATAACTGTGGGGTAATATATATAACGGGGCAAAGCGATATTAAAGTAGTTAGGCAAGCCGTAGCCACACACCCCAAAGCCTATTTAACCAAGCCTATTAAAAAAACAGATTTATTATCAAATATAGCCATAGCAGAACAACAAAAGCAGGCTTTTCATTTTGAAGTTAAAGACGGGCATACCTCTGTACGATTGTGTGCCGATGACATATTATTTATAAAAAGCGATAATAATTATATAGATATTGTAACAAAGAATAGGAGGTATGCACTGCGAGAAACTTTAAAGCAATTTTTAAAAGAAATTAACTGCAATGATTTTGTTCAAGTACATCGTTCTTATGTAGTAAACAAAAAAGCCATAACCAAACGAACCAGTACGGCTATTTTTATAGATAAAGAAGAAATTCCGGCATCAAGAAACTTTGAATTGCTGTAAATTATACTCGTGTCTAAATTGTCTCGTCCTATACTAAGCCTCTCAGCTCATTCCCAATTTTATTAAACCCATAAACCAAATGTAAGAAATATTTTTGATGTTTTTGTAAACAAATTGTCAGAAGTTAGCTTTTGAGAGCACGGAAAATTATTAGAGCTTATTCCGCTTCTGTTTTACATTTCAAAAGTGTCGGGTGGAAACACCCGACAGCACAGGAAAGAGCCTATTAAACTGCACTTACTTATCTGTTTTATGGCATTGGTGGTATCAAAGCATATAGAACTCCAATACGGTATTTCCATTAGAAAGTTTATAGACTTATCTAAAAAAGTGGTAGATGGTCAGTTACTCAATCATGCAACCAATAAAATCATCAATGTAAAGGCTCAACCAAACGATAAAATGGACGAATTAATATCCAAAATTTTCTCTCCGCACTAAAAGGTACAAGTCAGGAAATGTTGCATTAGATTGGAAATTAGTACCATCTATGCTATATTCATAAGGAGTTGTACCTCCACCAGCAGATAACACTATCATTCCATCATTACCATTATTGCACGTAATATTTGTAGTACTTAAGGTATCTAAAGTAAGTACTGTTGGTTCAAATATATTATTTGTTGTAGATTTAATACAGTTATTAGCATCTCTAACATAAATAGTGTATGTGCCTCCATCTAAACCACTTAATACATTACTACTTTTGCCTTGTGGTCGGTCTTATTTGACAGTACCACCGATTTCCATTTTTTTAGGGATTGGAATACCAAAATCCTTAAACATTTTTTCAGTAGCCAACAAAAAACTCTTTTCAGGGTTCTTCTTTGAATAAATTACTTTATACTTCTTCCCAATACAGTTTTTGCACATTATTCTATCAATACCATTTACGTTTACATACTCTTCATCTTCTACAAAATATTTATACTTTACCTCATATGCTCCCGACCTAGGAATTAAATCATAATCTATTATAGTTCCACTAGTATAATTTCTATTATCATAAACCTCTTTTTTCTCACTAAAATATTTATACATTCCCCTACCAATAATAATAAATCCAATAAGTATTACTAATTGCATAACCCATTTATAAGTAAAATCTTTTTTTACAGAATCATTAATACTTTTCATGGCTTAGTACCTTCTTCTATAGATTGTGGTAAAATAGTCCCTAAGAAATTAAAATGTAAAGTGGCTGCTGCTCCAATAAAAGCCTCATTTCCAAACGGATGGTATTTTTTTACACTATTTTTTATATAATATCCCACTTGATTTTGCACTTAACTTGCTTAAAGTTTAATCCAAATGTAAGGAATGTTTTTGATGTTTTTGTAAACAATTTGTCAGAAGGAAACTTCTGACAGCACAGAAGAAAATTATTAGACTACTTCCGCTTCTTGTTTGCTTTTCAAAAGTGTCGGGTGGAAATACCCGACAGCACGGAATATATTCTCGTTACTTGTTATGGTTCTTTTAATGTTTCTTGAATTAATATATATTTCTCCCCATTCACAACTTTAATAACTGAATCCTTTTTGTTATGATAATTGCCATTTAATAGATTGGGGTTTTTAATATAGTAATACAAAGTTGAGGAAGGTGTATAACTTGAATCTATTAATATAAATTCTTGAAGTGTATCTGATGCGTATATCTCATCAAAAAGATGATTCCCATTAGCATCATATGTAGAAGACTTTCCTTCTTTTACCCCATACAAATACTCAGTCTTTTTTGCTATTTGCCCATTCTCAAACCATTCAGTTGTGAGTCCAACCTTCCTACAATCCTTTACTTCAAATTGTTTCATTTTATTTCCATTCTCCCAAAAATACGTCCAATTCCCATCAAAAAGAGTGGTCTTAACTGTATCATGGGATGTATTGATAGTCTTTTTTATTGGATCAATTGTATAATTTGAATTTAAAGAATAACACTCTCCCTTGAATCTTACATTTTCAATATTAATATGATATTTTCCGTTTACATAATTCTGGTAAAAAAAATCAGTAAGTGTATCGTTTTGGAAAAAAGCTGTACTCATGATATTCCCATTCTTGTAATACCACTTCCATTCACCATTTTTTTTCCCTTCTATAAATTTCATTATAACAGCAGTATCGAGAGAATTGGCATATAATTGACAGTAAACCCCGTCATATTTCATTGGTGGAATTGCTTCAATTAAGCATTTTAAATTGACTTCATCCATATTGCATTGCACAGTAAAGTCCTCATTACACTTTTTGATCTTTTCTTGTGAACAAGCAACAAAGATAAAAGTAAGAGCTAAATAGACTATTCTTTTTACAAACTTCATAATAATTAATTTACAGTTGGAGCCGGTGTTGATTGTGCACCAACAATTGGAATATTGGGGGCTTGATTAATCATAGGAGTCACAAACGGAACATTAACTGCTGCACCTGCCCAGTTCGCATTTACAACATTTTGAGTAGGGTTAAACATAACCGTCCATCTTGGATTAGCTCTAGTTGGGTCACTTATAACAGAGACTTGAATAGTAGGGTTGTTGGCTTGTATCTGATTGGCTACATTAGTTGCTGTATTAACACTATTCACATTTCCATCTGTTACAATCAAGATTCTTGAAACATTGTTAGGCATAACCGTTGTGATTGCTGGATTTTGAGCTTCACCCATAATTAAATTAGTAGTATTATTCACGTTCGCTGGAGGATTTGCAGGATTTGTTTGATTAACTACCCCGAAAGCTTGGTTAAATTGACCAGTTAAATTTATTGTAGTAACCTCTCCTAGCTGTCTAATTTCAGGTCCACCAGCTCCAGTAGGATCAATAGGTGGTTCATATTCTGGGTTATCAAATTGTGTTGCAGCAGGACTTCCTCCCGTTTGATTTCTCGTAAATTGTATAGTTGCTGCCGTCCGTTGGTCAAACCCTCCAACCACAGTTTGATTTGTTTGATTACTGTTTGCAACATTTCCAGCACCATTTATTGTATTTGCATAATCTGTGGTTCTTACTTCAGGATTTGGGGTTGGCTTATAATATGAAGTAACTTGCATTTGTATTAATACGCCATCCACATTTTGTTTATCGACATCTAAGTATTCTAAGCCTTCAAGTTCAATACCATCAATCACTCTATTCTCTGCAAAAGCATAAGGAGAATTCCAAGGGTATTTAGCTACAAGCGGATCTATTGACAAAAACCTCCCCAACCTAGCATCATGTATTCTATATTTAAAATCTAAATGCCCACCATCTACACCGCTAATATCGTTATTCTTCTCTTGCCCTTGGAATCCGAACCTATAGCTTTCACTGGTGTAAGACCGTCCTGGCATAGTCATACCGAACGGGTAGTAGTCAAACGCTATGTAAGTATTTGTGTTCATTGGCGTTTCAAGATAATTAAAAAATGTGAAAACTAACCATATTTGGTCAAAAAATGCATTTTTTGATGCTATTTTATACTCTACTTTAACTAAAACAGTAATATTTGTGCAAAAATAAAAACTATGAAGATTAAAATTAAACTTATTCCTTTATTTCAAAAATTTATACGAGAATCTGAAACAGGAAAACGGAGAAAACTAAATGGAGAGAAGTTAAGAGAAGGCTCAATCCAAAATTATCATTCTGCTTTGAAGCTACTTAATAAATTTTGCACAGAAACAAATTTTGAATTTAGAGGCTGCGATGTTAACAAGCTAACCAATAGAGAATTTATTTCTGAAAAACGGTATTGGAAATCTTTTTACACTAAATATTCTAATTATTTATACAAAAATGGTTGCTACGATAATTATGTGGGTACTAATTTTAAACACATTAGAGCTTTTTTTAATTACCTTAAAAAAGAGAAAAATATAAATATTGGCGACTTTCATAAAAGTTTTTATGTGAGAAAGCATGAAATAGATATTAAAGTACTAAGTCCTGAACAACTAAAATTTTTGATACACAATAAAGATTTTGAAAGAAGTTTACCACCTCATCAACAAAAAATTAAAGATGTATTTGTGTTTGGCTGTACTACAGGTTTAAGGTTTTCTGATATAGACGCTTTAACTATTCAAAATTTTGAATTTATAGAAGATACGTGGTATGTAAAAGTAAGAACTAAAAAAACCAAAACATATACTTTTATTAAACTTCCTGATTATGCTGTAGATATTTTTATGAAATATAGAACTAAGTATAAAACAAAGACATTGTTTCAATTGATGTGTTTAGATAATTTTAATAAACAACTTAAAAAAATAGGTAGAAAAGCGGGTTGGACAGAAAGTGCTGAGCATTACAGAGAAAAATTAGGTAAGGCATATAAAGTTAAAATGGGAAGTAAGCGAAAAACGGAATTTTGCGATTTTATGAGTTCTCATATGATGAGAAGAACAGCCATAACAACAATGTTGATTTTAGGTATGCCGGAGCATTTAGTTAGAAACGTAAGTGGACATACTAACAATAGCCAATCATTTTTTAAATACGTGCATTATGCCCAAAGCTATACTGATAAAGAAATAAGTAAAGTGCATGAGAAACTTAATCAGTATTAATATTTTTAATTTATTATTAATAAGTAATTAATAGTTTAATATTATTACATGTCAAAAGGAATGGGAATTTCTGATTCAAAATCGTAATAAACTTCATCTGCATGTTTTTTCATAAACTTTTTAAATTCCTTCTTATATGTATCATAATTATAGATTTTATTTAAGTTAGTAATATTTTCAAAAGTATATTCATGATATTCAAGTATGCCAGAAATAATACGTTGATATTTGCAATCAATTTCTTCTATAATTAGTAAGAGTTCTTCTGTATTAGGCGTTTCAATTTCAGAAAATTTTTCAAGTAAATCCATAAGAAACTCAGATGAATAATAGCCTAGTTCTCCAAATGTATTCCATTTTGGATACTTATTATTTAAAATATTAATTAGAAATCTAAATAGAGGAAGATCAGAATATGCTTCCATTACTTTGAAATAATACTCATGCTCTTGTCTATGATCTTGCATAGCTCTTTCTGCTCGTAAGAAGATATTGAATTGTTCTTTGTCCATAATTTTAATTTTTATAAAGTTAATGATTTAATATCGGATATTATTAACTAAATAATACTGTATGCTTAATTTACTGTCTGAGATTGTTTATTGCTATCCAAAGTATTGTTTAGTTCTTGTCCAATATTTTCAAGTTGGTACTTAACGAATTTAAAATGAACATCTGTTTTAAAAAAATACCAAAGTTGTAATAATCAAAATACAAATAGCAATAAGAATTACGTGTTGTGTTTTACATTAATTATACTATTTCAAACAAAGGAAAACCAACTCTTGAAACCTATAGGACTTAAATCAAATACTATTTCCGCACAAAATAGTTCATAGATTACCTTCCTAATCCCTTTCGTTTTCTTACTTTTTTGGTAGGTTGTTCCACCTCGTGCTTTTTTAATAATTTTTTTTCGTGCAAATATTCCTTTATACCACTTTCAAAACCCATTTTATAAAGCGAATTATTTTTAGATAAACTCGGGAATAATTCAGTAGTTAATGAAGGTAAATATTTTGCTAAAATATATCCATGATTAAAACCTATATTTAAAATTTTATTTGATTTTTCCATTAAAATATATCTTTTGCATTTTTTTCAATATAGCTTAATACTGAAGGTTTGAAATAAAGAAAATGTTTAGCTGTTAATTCACTATACCTTATAGCTCCTTCGTCTCTCAATTTCTGTAATGTTGTTTTAGATTTAATTTTTAACAGAGCCATTACCTCGTTAGTATCAATCCATTCCTCATTAACTACTTTTTTTTCAATTTTAAGTTTACTTACAACTTGCTCTACAAGTTGATAGAAAGCTACACTTTCTAAACAAATAACCTTCAAATCAGATTCCATGTTACAAAATTAGAAAAATAATAACAGAAAATTTAATCAAAATTGCGTGCAAATTGCGTGCAAACAAAAAAGGCTTACTTGGTAAAAACCTTGTAAGCCTTTGATTTTATTTTGCGGTCCGGACGAGACTCGAACTCGCGACCCCCTGCGTGACAGGCAGGTATTCTAACCAACTGAACTACCGGACCTCCTTTTAAAGGACTGCAAATATATACCCCTTTTTGATAAGTTCCAATACTTAACTAATTTTTTTTCAAAAAAATATTTAAACCCATTGCTAACCAACTAATTATAAACATTAAGCCACCCAGTGGAGTTATAGCTCCAAACCAAGGCTGTACAAAACCCAGCACATCTTTTAAGGCTAATAAATATAAAGAACCACTAAATAATATAATGCCTGCAAGAAAACCGTAAAACACCCAGTTTAACATTTTAGCAGATTTAACACTATACAATGCTATAAACATAGCAATGCCATGTATAAAATGATAAAAATTGGCAGTTTTATAAATGCCTGTGCCGTACTCAGTTAAGTAAGGTTTTAATCCGTGAGCACCAAAGGCTCCAATAGCAACAGCCAAAGCCATAACTACGCTGGCTACTAAGTATTTTGATTTTTGAACATTCATAGGTTTATAAGCTTATGGGGCAAAGTTCGCATTAAATACCCTTATATTTTAATTTTGAACTCAAATTGCTATATAATTGAAGAAAATTCTCGTAATCCTTGCTTTAGTATCGGCATTATTGCTTGTTTTGTATTTCTATTTTTATAATAAAAATGAAAATAAGACGCAAAGTGAGCTTTATGTGGCTATTCCTGCCAATTTTCCAATAGCTTTTGAATCTGATAATTGGGATAAATATTACAGTAAAATAGACACTTTAACTGCCACTAAAAATATAGTAGAAAAAGATTGGTACATAGGCTCAAAAATAAATTATACTTTAACCAAGCAAATAATTGAAAATCTCACTAATGAAAAAAATGGAGCTATACTTATAGCTTTAGGAAATAACGGCAGTGAAGGTATAGGAATATTGACTGTGGCAGATGTAAAATTAAGTTCAAGCGAGCTGGAAGCTGCAATGACAAAACTGAGTTTAAAATGGAGTAGCTATAACAACCAAAATAACAAAATATACAAGCTTACCGATTACGATAGCAAATACACTTTATACCTTGCCGTGAAAAATGGATTACTCCTTTTTAGTTTTAAATCTAATTTTGTAGAAGAAGCTTTGCTTGCCATAGAAAAACAGATTAACTTATTTGATAAAAAAGATTTAAAAAATGATTTTATAGTTTACTTAAAACCCAAACAATTAAATTTTTTAGCTAATTATACACTTCAACCAAAATATTTTGAGCTAAGTAATTCTTTTGAAAAAATACTGGGAAATACAGCTTTAAATATAAATTTATTTAATAATGAATTGCTTTTTTACGGAAACTCCTTGTATGCCAAAGAAATGCTTTTAGATACCTTAAAAACTTTTAGAGCAGGAGCAAATGTAAATCTTGAAGTTTTGCCCGATAATATTTCTTATTATCAAACTGTGTGTTTTAACGATACCATTTTGCATACCAATGATTATTTGAAAAATAGTTTTTACGACCAGATAAATCAGAGCTATACTACTTTTATTCAAAATACTTATGATAGCAATATAAATGCAAACAAAGGCATAGTTATAAGTATAAACGGCAAAGAAGAAATGCTAAATGTACTTGCAGAAATAGATAAAAATATTATTATTTCAGAAGATGAAGAAAACATTTATACAGCAAAAATTGGGCATTTTGTAAGTGAAAATCTTATGCTACCAAAAACATTAAACAATACGGTTTATTTTGCCCTTATTTCTAACAGTTTAGTACTAAGCGAAAATGTATCTGTAGTAAAAAATTTCATTCAAAAAAATAAAGAAAATCAGTTGCTCAAGCAAAATGAAAGTTTTAAAACATTTAAAAACAATACCTTAACACAATCTAATATTGATGTGTATGTAAATTTAAACGAACTAAGAACTTATGCCAACACAGCATTATTAGATAAAGATGCTTTTGCCAATATTTCTAAATTTAATGTACAGCTTTCAAATGTTGGAAAAGTGGCAAATGTACAAGGCAAAATAAATTTTAGTTCAACAGAGCAAAATGTTTCTACAAAAGAATTATGGACGGCTATTTTAAGTAATAATGCTTCTTGTAAGCCTTTTGAAACTTTAGATTTTAATTCTCAAACAAAAGAAATTCTTTTGCAAGACGATAGTAATTATTTATATCAAATTTCAAAATCGGGAGATGTGCAATTTAAAATTCCGATAAAAGGAAAAATACAGAGCGAAATATACCAAATAGATTATTACAATAACAACAAATTGCAGTATGTATTTAATACAGAAAACAAAATTTATGTAGTAGATAGAAATGGCGATTTAGTAGATGGATTTCCTATAGAACTTCCGGCACAAGCCAGCAATGCTATGTTGTTGACAGAATATAAAGACAATAAAAATATACGCTATTTTGTGGCTTGCAATAATGGAAACATTTATGGATATGAGCATAATGGGAAACCACTAAGTGGCTGGAGCCCAATAGCTAATGTAGGAGTGGTGGAAAGCAAAATAGAGAGGGTAGTAGTAGGCGGAAAAGATTACATTTATTTCACTAATTCAGAAGGTATATTTAATGCCTTAACAAGAAGTGGCAATGAAAGATTTAAAAGTGTTAAGTCGGGTTCTAAAAACGGATTTGAGTACGAAAATGAACGATTTATAGCAGGCAGCAATGGAAAAGTTTATTTTATTGACATGAAAGGAGTTATGACAGAAAAACCAATTTTAGATGAAAGCTACCAATATTTTAAACTCGTAAAATCTATAAACGAAAATAAAGAAGCGTATGCTTTTGCTAATAAACATACTTTTAAATTGCAATTATCTCAATGGAAAAATTTGTGTACCTACAAAGTAGATGATGAAATAAGAAAAATAGATGCTTTTGTATATCAAAATAAACTTTGGTTTTTAATTTACACACAAAATGAAGTTTATATGATAGATGAAATAGGAAATTTACACCCCGATTTTCCATTAGAAACTAAACACGATATAGGTATTTATAATTTAATAGCAGACAAAGAAAAAGTTATAATTTATACTACTGCTAATAAACTTACTGTTAAAGAAATTAAATGGACCAATTTATAGTTGATAATCCATTTTGTTTTAAATAATCATTAGCTTTAGAAAAATGCTTGCACCCAAAAAAACCTCTGTGAGCAGAAAATGGAGAAGGGTGAGCGGCTTTTAAAACTAAATGCTTTTTATGGTCAATTAAATACTCTTTTTGTTGTGCGAAACTGCCCCAAAGCATAAAAACTACATGAGTTTTATGTTCAGATAAATATTTAATTACATTATCGGTAAAAGTTTCCCACCCGGCTTTTTTATGCGATGCAGGCTCGTGAGCATTTACTGTAAGTACGGCATTTAAAAGTAAAACGCCTTGTTCTGCCCAGTTAGTCAAATTGCCATGGTTGGGAATTTCATATCCTAAATCAGCTTTTATCTCTTTATAAATATTTTGAAGAGAAGGTGGTGTTTTTACATTTTTAGGTACAGAAAAACTCAAGCCATGAGCTTGTCCCGTATTGTGGTACGGGTCTTGACCTAAAATAACAACTTTAACATTATCTAAAGGAGTTAATTTAAAAGCATTTAAAATAAATTCTCTTGGTGGAAAAATAGTTTTACCCTTGCTTTTTTCATTATTAATAAATGTAGAAATAGTATTAAAATAGTCCGATTGAAACTCTTTTTTCATAAATTTGAACCAAGTATCATCATAATGTACAGATATGGAATTCATTGCTATAATTTATTGCAAGGTAAAAATTTTAAAAGAAATTATTAAATTTATGTCCTATGCCGAACAAACTACCAACCCTATTTTCTAATTTTATTCATAGTAGTACCTTGCCTATGGCTATTTCTAATTTTAAGTTAGAAATATTAGATATTAATAAAACAGGAGCTAAAATTTTAGGCTATACTGCCGATGAAATTATAGGAAAATCTACTTCGTTTTTTACATTAGTAGGCGATATTTCCTTTGATTTTGAAAGTTTTCAAAAGCTCATAGCTAATAAAATAGATAGCTATTCTTTTAAGCGGAGATATAAGTCTGCTGATGGAAGTGCCAAAGAAGGAGTTTTAACAGTTTCTTTGATAGGCGATAATAATCAAAAATATATTTTGGGTGCTTTTCATTCAGACGGAAAAGTAGAAGAAACGGGAAAATCGTCAGTTAGTATAAATACTTTATCACAAATATTGTCTGTCAATCCTGATATACATTATATATATGATGAAGAAAATGATAAATTTATTTATCAAAACATTAATGTTTTAGAATATTTAGGATATGCAGAAAAAGAAATTGGTAAAAACTCAATAGATAGTTTTTTAAAAAGTAAGATAGATAAGGAATCTATTGTTGTAAAGAAAAATAATTACAATAAAAAAATACAAAGTTTTGATGAATTAGAATATAGAATTCAAACAAAAGATGGAGATTGGAAATGGTTTAATTCAAGACAGACAGTACTTGAAAACAACAATAAAGATGTAAGGCTTAAATATTTTATTATATCTGATATTACCAAAGAAAAACTAATACGAGATGAGATAGAATATCAGTATAATTTTATAGAGCAAATAACCACCATACTTCCAGATGTTATTTATGTTTACGACCCATATAATGATGATATAATTTATACCAATTTGAATGGAAAATCATTTTTGGGTTATCCTGAAGAAGATTGGTTAGAACCTGGGCGAGTAAAGCCAATGGGCGAGTATGCCCAAAAATTAGTGGATGATGGGGTAAAACTGCTAGCATTGGCAGATGGTGCGATAATGACAGAGGAGTACAAATACCTTGATAAAAGTGGCAGAGAGCGGTGGCTAATGTTAAAGGGAAAAATATTTTCAAGGAAAGCTGACGGCTCGCCAGAGTATTGTTTATTATTAGCTGTAGATATTACAGAAAGTAAAAATAGTGCGGAGATGCTTAGAAACTCTAAAAAAGAAGTAGATAGCATAGTAAAAGCAATACCCGATTTAATGCTTATTTTAGATAAAGACGGAAATTATTTAGATTTTTATGCAAAGCAAAAAACTGTAGAACGTTATAAAAAAGATTTGCTAAATAAAAATGTAGTTGATGTAATAGAAGAAGGCGTAGCCAAAGAAATTTTACGTTTAATAAAAAAATGTTTAAAAGAAGACAGCCTTGAACAAATAGATTTTAAATTTAAAGAAAGAGACGGTTCAATAACTTATCATACTAATCATATTTCAAAACTTGACGAAAATAGAGTTTTAATATTGGCACGAAATGTTACCGATAAAAAACTAATGGAAATAGAAATAAGCAATAGAGTGTATCAGTTATCGGATAAAAACTCAGAATTAGAACGCTTTATTGAAAAAAATACAGAATTAGAGCGTTTTGCATACATTATTTCTCATGATTTAAAAGAACCGCTAAGAAGCATAAGTTCTATATCTCAAATAGTGAAAAACGAAATAAGCACCTTAAATAATGCCAAGTTAAATATGCTTGTAGAACATTTAATAGATGCTTCAAGCAGAATGAATGCCATGATAGAAGGCGTGTTAGATTACTCTAAATTAGAAACAAATTTAGTGCAAAATGTGGCGGTTAATCTCAATGCCGTTTTAGGCAATATTATAAGTGATTTTGCAAGAATAATGGCTGAACGGAACATTGAAATTGAATTAGAAGATCTTCCTATTGTTAAAGGAAATGAAGTTCAAATAAGGCAATTATTTCAAAATTTAATTAACAATGCTATCAAATTTAATAATTCTGGTAGTCCTAAAATTAAAATTTATACAGAAAAACAAGGAAAAGAAACCGTTTTTTGCATAGCAGACAATGGCATAGGAATAGAAGAAAAATTTAGAGAAAGCATTTTTAAGTTATTTAGAAAATTGAATAGCGATCAAAAATATTCGGGACAAGGAATAGGACTATCTATATGCAAAAAAATAGTGGACAACCACGATGGTAAAATATGGGTAGAAGATAATCCGGAGGGAGGTTCTATTTTTAAGTTTACTTTGTTTCAGTAAGTACGTGTAATGCCAATTGTTAAAGAAAATTCTAAACTTTAATTTTAGTTTTTCATACATTTGTGGTAAAGGAAAATAATTGATAGCTTTTTACTTTATATCTTGTTTATTACTTGCTACAGCTTATGTTTGGCTTATACATTTTTATGTAAAAGGATGGCTAAAAACCCCTCAGCAAAATTTAGATAAAACCCTAAAACCAACCGAAGCTTTTACGGTAGTAATTTCGGTAAGAAACGAAGAAGATAATATTGAAAATTGCTTAAATAGTATTTTAAAACAAAATTACCCAAAGGACTTGTATGAAATTATTGTAGTAAATGATTTTTCAACAGATAGTACTTTAAAAAAGATTAGTCCTTTTGAAAACAGGATAAAACTTATAAAATTATCGGAACACTTACCTAAAGAAAGAGCTAATTTTCCTAACAAAAAAACAGCTATTACTATGGCTGTAAATATGGCTAAAAACCCACTAATACTTTGTGCTGATGGAGATTGCGAATATGGCGAAAACTGGATTTTGAGTATAGAGCAGTTTTATAAAAAATACAAAAAAGATTTTATAGCCGCTCCTGTAGATTATATTTTTGACAATACTTGGCTCTTTAATTTCTTAGAAATGGATTTAGCAGCCATGATGGGCGTAACTGCGGGTAGCATAGGACAAAAAAAGCCCGTAATGGCAAGTGGTGCCAATATGATGTTTACCAAAGCCATATTTAAAGAAGTTAATGGCTATGAAGGTAATGAAGAAATACCCAGCGGAGATGATGTTTTTTTAATGCAAAAAGTGTTTATGAATAACGAAAAAGCAGTGGGCTTTGTAAAAAACACAGAAGCCATAGCTTTTACCATTGCTCCACATACTTTTTCTGAATTTTTAAACCAGCGTATTAGGTGGACATCTAAATCTACCAATATGATAGACATTAAAGTTAAAGTAGTATTAGTGTTTAATTATTTGTTTTATTTAGCCTTGTTTTTAAATTTCTTTGTGCTGCCATTCTTTAATATAGCTTTTTTAGTTTTTGGTGTGGTAATGATGGTTTTTAAACTAATTATTGATACTTTATTTTTTACTAACATACTGGCATTTTTTAATAAATCTAAATTGTTAAAATGGATGTTTCCTATAGAAATTTTGCATATAATTTATGTAAGTGTTATGGGAATATTAGCATTAGTAGGAACATATAATTGGAAAGGGAGAACAGTTAAAAAATGAGTCAAAATTCTCCAAATAAAGTTGCTCTTAAAAAGTTTTTTAAAAATCGTTTAGCTGTTTTATCATTTGTTTTTATAGTTGCTTTATCGTTGTTGTCTATATTCGCCTACATTGTTTCTCCCGACCATACCCACGGAGCAAATGAGCAATTTCCAAAATTAGCAGAAAATAAACCCGGATTTTCAATAAAAATAGTTCATCTTTTAAATAACGAAAAAGACAATAGCTCTTTTTTGAAAAAAATTATTGGTGGCTACGAAAGAAATTACACTATTTTACCTGTAGATAGTATTAACGAGTTAACTAATGAAATAATAGTTTATCCATATAAAGGTGTGAAATATAGTGTAGGAAAAGATTTACTTGAAAAAAATAAAAATTCTTATGTTTTTAATAAAACATTTTATTTGGGCACCGACCAATTGGGGCGAGATATACTTAGTCGTTTAATTTTAGGAAGTAGAGTTTCATTAATGGTAGGATTTTTTGCGGTTATTTTATCCAGTTTTATTGGCATTGTAGCAGGTGGAATAGCCGGATACTACAGAGGATTAGTAGATAAAATAATACTTTGGAAAATGAGCGTTTTTTGGTCTATTCCTACCATATTGTTGGCTATGTCGCTTTTTGTGGGCTTAAAAAGCTATTTTAAATCAAATATGTGGCTTATTTTTATTGCTATAGGTATTACCATGTGGGTTAGTATGGCACGTATAGTGCGTGGGCAGGTGCTGGCATATAAAAATATACAGTTTGTAGAAGCTGCAAAATCGCTTTCTTATTCAGATTTTAGAATTATTTTTAAACATATTTTGCCTAATTTAGTGGGACCAATTGTGGTAGTTATGGCATCAAATTTTGCTAATGCCATATTGGTAGAATCGGGGTTGAGTTTTTTGGGAATGGGTGTGCAAGCACCAATGCCTTCGTGGGGAGGTATGCTAAGTGAATATAAAAATTTTATTGGAACTAATTTGTCCTTTTTAGCTGTTGTACCAGGAGTTGCCATCATGTTGTTGGTGTTGTCATTTAACCTTGTGGGCAACGGAATTAGGGACGCATTAGATATTAAAAACACCTAAAACCCTAAAAACAATGCTTGACGAAAACGTTTATTTAAAAAAACTAATAGCCCGAAAACAAGAGAAAGTTAATTCATACATAGAGTTAACTAAGGCTATTAATAATAATTTTTCAAGAGCAGCCTTATACAAATTGCTTGAATTTACCTTAGAAAGAAATTTCCAAATTCAAAAAATGGCTCTTTTTGTAAATGAGGGCGAGTGGAAATTAGAAATTAATAAAGGCAACGAAGAAATAGCCAATAAAATTGATGTAAAAGAAGATTCAATAAAATTTCATGTTATACAGGACATAAAAAGATATAAAGGAAGCCATTTTGAAGGTTTTGATTATTTAATTCCTGTAGTACATAAAAAAAGTCCTTTGGCGTATTTATTAATAAGCGAAATGAAGCTTGAAGAATTGGATTCTATTGATGAAAACTTAAAATATATTGAGTCAATATGCAGCTTTATACTAACATCAATAGAAAATAAGCGTTTATTTAAAGAGCAGTTAGAAAAAAACAGAATAAGCAAAGAGGTAGAACTGGCAAGTCAAGTGCAAAATATGTTGATTCCTTCAGTTTTGCCAAAAGATGAAAACATAGAAGCGGCAGCTTTTTATAAACCACACGGCAGTATAGGTGGCGATTATTACGATTTAATAAGCATAGATGATAATACAGTGGTGTTTTGTATGTGCGATGTTTCTGGCAAAGGGATAGCAGCGGGCATGATAATGGCAAATTTTCAGGCACAGTTAAGAGCTATGGTGGTTAAGTACGATTCTTTAGAGCAAATAGTTGATTATCTTAATTTTAAGTTGTTTGAAATAACGCAAGGCGATAAATTTATTACCATGTTTTTAGGAAGGTATGATTATGAAACCCGAAATTTAGAATATGTAACTGCGGGGCATAATATTTCTTATTTAATTCAAAATGATGAAATAATAGAACTTAAAAAAGGTAGCACTTTATTAGGAGCTTTTGATAATTTACCAAAAATAGAAGTGGGTAGGGAACAAATTGACGAAAATGGTGTTTTATTTACCTATACAGATGGATTAACCGAGCAAGAAAATGAGCTTAAACAAATGTATGGGGAAGAAAATTTAGTGAAATTTTTATTGAATAATGATAAAACCGATATGCAAGAATTAGTAGAAAATCTTCAAATAGAAATATCTAAATACAAAGGAGAGTTGCCTTATGGAGATGATGTAAGCGTTCTTGCTATGAAATTTTTATAAAAGAGATGATAATGAATGAAACAGCAAAAACCTTTGATGAAATAGTAAACAACAGAAGGTCTATTAGAATTTTTGATACAGAACACCAATTAGATGAAGGCGTAGTAAAACGAAGCATAGAAAGAGCCATTTTAGCACCCAATAGTAGCAATTTACAACTTTGGGAATTTTATAGAATTAAAAGTGATGAAGCTAAAAATGCTGTAGTGCCTATTTGTTTGAATCAAAATGCGGCTAAAACAGCCAGTGAGTTAGTAGTGTTTGTATCTCGCCCTGATTTGTGGCGAAAAAGAATAAAAGCCAATGTAGAAAACTTAAAGAAAACGGGCTTAAAAAGAGAAACTATTACGGGAGGTTCTCCATTTGATTACTACGAAAAAATGCTACCTCAGCTGTATAATACCGATTTGCCATTAATTAGAGATTTTGCTAAGAAAATAGTTTTATTAAGTAAAGGGAATAAGCCTTTTGTTCAAGAAGTTATGAGCAAAGATGTGCCTGTTATAGCCCAAAAAAGTGTGGCTTTAGCCGCTCAAACATTTATGCTAAGTATAAAAGCAGAAGGTTATGATTCTTGCCCTATGGAAGGTTATGATTCTAAAAAAATGAAGAAATATTTAAAACTACCGGCTAAGGCAGAAATTAATATGGTGGTGGGTGTAGGCAAAGGTAAGCCCGAAGGTAGATATGGCGATAGATTTAGAATACCTAATGAAGAAGTAATTTTTGAACTGTAGTATTATTGAGTTCAAAAATTACTTCATTCATATTCGGTTTGGTAAATAAAATTATTGAGTTAACTCTGCTTCCATTTCAATAGCTCTTGGAAAAAGGATATTGTTTTCTAAATGGATGTGTTTATGCAAATCATTTTCAAATTCTTTAAGCAAAGCAAAAGCTACTCTGTAGGTGTTGCAAGCATCGGCAGGAGGTGTGTAGTTATTGCTAAGTGCTGCTATTTCTCTAAAGCGTTCTCCTTCCACATCATGCTCTTGTTTCATCATATTAATAGGATTTTCTACAGTACCAAAATGTGGTTTTTCGGTTATAGAATTGCTTAAGCTATTTCTTACCATTTTTTTGATAAAAGGAAAAAGTACTAATTCTTCTTTTTTCATGTGTGCGGCTAAATCGCCAGCCGATTCATCAAAAATTTGATATATTTCTTCAAGTTCGGGGTGGTTTATACCATGCACTTTATATATTTTGTGTAGATATGCTTTTAGCTCGGGTGTTCTGCTTTCTATATATCTGTGATGTGTTTTTTCAATATAGTCTGCTAATAAATCTAAATCCCAAGTTTTAAAATCAATGTCTGTATTGCTTGTTTGCTTGTAGGCATTGTCTATTTTTTTTCTGAGTTCGTCAGCATTAATATTTTTTTTCTCAGAAACTTGTTCTATTGTTCTATTGCCCTTACAGCAAAAGTCAATATTGTACTCTTTAAAAACAGAAGCTGTTCTATAATTATCGGCTACTATTTCTCCTATTGTTTTTTCATCTAAATTTTTCATTTTTTTTGTTTAAGTGAATAAAAATTTTTTTCTCACTTTATCCCTTATCCTTATATATTATTTTAAACTCAGCTTTTAACTGTGTTTAAGTATTCTTTTAATGAGTTATGCTCCGCCATATTGTTTTCCTGTATGTATGCAATTTTGTTTTCAAACATTTTAGCCATATTTGTTGCTCTTATTTTAGCTTCTTCTGCTTTTGGTCCTTCAAAATGTTCATCTATATTGCTATGAAAAATAGAAACCCAAATATTAAAATGTTCTGCTTTAAGTGGCATAACAGAGTGAGGCTGAAAAGGAGCACCTTGGTAGGTATATTGGTTTAATAAAACCGTTTGCCAAAACCGAGTAAGCTTTTCTATATGCTCAGCCCATCTATTTTTTATTACCGTATTAAATATAACTCCAATGGTCTCATTGGCTCTAACTTTAGCATAAAATGTATCTACCATTAAGTGTACATCTTCAACATTTTCTATGTCTTTTTTTACTTTCAATTTCTTTTACAGTTTTAAATACAAATCAATAGTGTTCATTTTATGAGCAACCTCTAACACGGTAGTATTTTCTAACACATAGCGTAGCTCGTTTTTTACTACTACAAATTTATGATGAACAGGGCACGGCTTTTCAAAACCACATTTGGGCAATCCTAAAGCACACTGTGTGTACATATCTTCTCCGTCTATAGCTTCTACTATATGCGATAGTTTAATTTCAGCAAGTTTTTCTTTAGGTATTTCAAAACCTCCGTTTGGCCCTTTTACTGAATCAACTATATTCTTTTTGGATAAAATTTGTAGCACTTTGGCTGTAAATGCTTCGGGCGTATCTATAGCTTCCACTATTTCTTTAATGCCCACTCTTATTCCTAACTGCGACTGCTGAGCTATATATAAAACAGCCTTTATTCCGTATTTACACGATTTTGAAAACATAACTATACAAAGCTACAAAATTATTTACAATAAAAGATGTGTCTATCTTTTATTTTAATAATTGATAACTAAAAAATGCTAAAACATAGGCAAGTACGTTCATATATAGCAGTTGAAGTGCTGCGTATTTCCAACTATTTGTTTCTTTTACCATTATGGCTAAAGTACTCATACATTGCATAGCAAAAACATAAAACAGCAATAATGAAACAGATGTGGCGGTGGTAAAAACAGGTGTTCCATCTATCTTTTTTTCATTTTTAAGTCGGTTTATTATGCCCGTTTCATCATTGGCATCTATACTGTAAATGGTAGATAAAGTGCCTACAAAAACCTCTCTGGCAGCAAAAGAACTTAATAATGCTATTCCTATTTTCCAATCATATCCTAAAGGTTTTATAACGGGTTCAATGGCTTTGCCTGCGTAGCCTAAGTATGAATATTCTAATTTGCTACTGCTAAAAGAAATGTTTTCTGCTTGTGCTTTTTCATTAATAAACGTATCATTTTTGGGACTAAATGATGCTAAAAACCATAAAATAATTGATATAGTAAAAATTATTTTGCCTGCATTTAATACAAATGATTTAGTTTTTTGGTAAACGCTTATACCTAAATTTTTCCATGCTGGTTTTCTATAAATAGGAAGCTCTAATACCCAGTTGTTATTTCCTTGTATTTTACTGTATTTGTTTACTAACCATGTAGTAGTTAATGTAGCTATTACACCCAGCATATACAAAGCTAAAAGTACCAAGCCTCTGTAGTCAAAAATACCATTATTTAAAGGAAAAAGAATGGTAATGAGTATGGTATAAACAGGTAGTCTGGCACTACAAGTCATAAAGGGAATGGCAATAATGGCGGCAAATCGTTCTCTCGGATTTTCTATTATTCTGGTACTCATAATAGCCGGTATGGCACATGCCCAGCCCGAAATTAATGGTACTACACTATGTCCACTTAATCCAAACTTTTTTAAAAAATTATCGGCAATAAAAGAAATTCTTGACATATAACCTACTTGCTCTAAAAAACCTATGAGCGTAAAAAGTATAGCAATTTGCGGTACAAATATTATTATTCCTGTTATTCCGGGTATAATGGCATTGCTTACAAGATTTGCTAACCAATGTATGCTTATAATTTCGCTAAAATAACCCGATAGCCATGTCATGCCGCTGTCTATCCAGTCCATAGGAAAACTGGATACAAAAAACACGGTTTCAAATACTAAATATAAAACACCTAAAAATATAAGAATACCAAAGATAGGGTGCAATAAAATTCGGTCTATTTTGTTGGAATATAAACTGTAAGGTATATCATTGGGTGTTTTAACGCATGAATGTATTATTTCGGCTATAATTTTGCTGCGTTTGGCAGTGTCTGTTTTCCAAAAACTTAGATTTGTTTCATTTTTAACTAACTCAAAATAATTATTCTCTATTTTATTATTGCTTTCGCTTTCAAAAAAGCTTCTGTTTATTGAATTGGGAACATAAAATTTATTGTCTTTTATTTTTTGTTTAAGCGTATCTATGCCTTCGCCAGTTCTTGAGTTTATTAAAACGATATCGCAACCCAATCTGTTTTTTAAAAGTTTGACATCTATTTCTATCTTATTTTTTTCAAGTTCATCTTTAAAATTTAGAGCTATTAAGCTGGGAATTTGTAAATCTGCTATTTGCGAAAACAGTAATAAACTGTGCGAAAGTTGCATACTATTGGCAACAAAAATGATATTGTTTTGTTCTTCTTTAGCTTTTAAAACATAGTCTTTAGCTATTTTTTCTTCGGGAGAATTAGCAATTATAGACTCTAAACCGGGAAGGTCTATAATATTGTTGTTTAAAAATGTTCCTTTTTTTACGGCAACAGTAACTCCCGAAAAATTACCTATTTTTTGATTTAAACCAGTTAGTTGATTGAAAAGACTTGATTTTCCCGCATTTGGTTTGCCAACCAAGAAAAAAGAATTTACATTACTATTTCCCATTTAATTTTATTGAAATCTTCATTTCTGAGAGAAATAGACTTGTTATCAAAGTTGATTATAGTAAGGTTAAAAAGGGTAGGAGCATAGCCTTTTGTAAAAATAGTACCTACGCCAATATTGTGGGAGAGCAAAAAGCTTTCAAATTCTTCTGAACCCAGTATTTCTATAACCTTATATTTGTTCATTATTTATATTAAAGCTTCAATTCCCGGAAGGTTTTTACCTTCAAAAAGTTCTAATAAAGCACCGCCACCTGTAGAAACATAGCTTACTTGGTCTGCTAAGTCAAATTTATTGATGGCAGCCACAGAATCGCCACCGCCTATTAAGCTAAATGCTCCATTTTTAGTAGCTTTTGCCACTGCTTTTGCTATTGTTTTGGTTCCTTCTTGAAATTTATTCATTTCAAAAACGCCCATGGGACCATTCCATAAAATAGTTGCAGAGTTTTCTATTATTTGGGCAAAATCTTTTTGGGCTTTTGAGCCTATATCTAATCCCATCCAGCCTTCAGGTATTTCCATATTATTGGCGGTTTTTGTGTTGGCATCATTATTAAAATCATCAGCTATAATTGAATCTTCGGGCAAAACAATTTTTACATTATTTTTCTTAGCTTTTTCTAATAAATCTAAAGCCATATCTAATTTATCATCTTCTACTAATGATTTTCCTATATTGCCACCTTTAGCTTTAAAAAAAGTGTAAGCCATTCCGCCACCTATTAAAATATTGTCGGCTTTATTAATTAAGTTGTTAATAATTTCAATTTTATCAGATACCTTAGCTCCTCCCAAAATGGCTGTAAAAGGATGTTTTGTATCGTTAAGTATTTTGTATGCGTTATCAACTTCTGCTGCCATTAAATAACCCATAAATTTATGCTCTGGTTTAAAATAGTGAGCTATTATAGATGTAGAAGCGTGTGCACGATGAGCAGTACCAAAGGCATCGTTAACGTACACCTGCCCATGCTGCGAAAGCATATCGGCAAAATCCTCATCGCCCATTTCTTCTTCCGGATAAAAACGTAGGTTTTCTAATAAAACAACTTCTCCGTTTTTTAAGTTTTTAGTTGTATTAAACGCTTTTTCACTTGCGGCATCATCTTCAAAAATAATTGGCGTATTTAGCTTTTTGCTTAAATAAGGTACAATATGTTTTAAAGAAAATTTTTCTTCAGCACCTAAAGCTACACTTTGCAAACCCTTTTTTGGTCTGCCCAAGTGGCTCATTAGCACCACGCTTCCTCCGTCTTTAAGTATTTTATTTATGGTGGATAAAGATTTATCTATTCGGGTGGTATCGCTTATATTATATTCATTATCAAGAGGTACGTTAAAATCTACTCTTATTAAAGCTCTTGTATTGTTGAAATTAAAGTCATTAATTTTATTCATACTAATTCTAAATAGAATGCAAAATTAATGAAATCTTTATTCAAATAAAAGATAAAGGTGTCTTTGATAAAAATTAATTCTAAAAATTAGAAAAGTAGTTGGAAAAACAAAAAAACCATTTATATTTGCAGTCCCTTACGAAATTTCCTATGGTTAGGAAGCCGAATTGCGGAGGTAAAAAGTGAGAAATCACTACGAATGGCCCCTTCGTCTATCGGTTAGGACGCCAGGTTTTCATCCTGGAAAGAGGGGTTCGATTCCCCTAGGGGCTACCAAAGCTCCGGCAGAAATGCCGGGGCTTTTTTTGTGTATATAAGTTTTGGATATGTTATTGTTGAAAAAATGAAGCTGTTTACATACAATATAAAATAAAAAACTCGTGCCACGATTCTAAGTCGCAGCACGAGTTCATAATAGCACTCTCTTACCAATACCTAAAAATCTTTAGGTTTATGAAATAAATCATCTACGCTAAAATATCTTTCGCCTGTATCGTAAGAGAAGGTTAAAATTCGGCTTCCTTTAGGTAGTTCTTTAATTTTTTTAGCCACAGCAGCTAAAGATGCTCCCGTAGATATGCCACTTAAAATGCCTTCTTCTTTTGCCAATCTTCTTGCATACTCATAAGATTCTTCTTTATCTACTTGTATAGCTCCGTCTAAAACTTTAGTATCTAAAACTTTAGGTATAAAACCTGCTCCAATTCCTTGCAGTGGGTGTCCGCCCGGTGCACCACCGCTAATAACGGGAGATAGGGTAGGTTCAACAGCAAAAGATTTAAGTTTAGGAAATTTTTGTTTTAAAACTTCACTTACTCCGGTTATATGTCCGCCTGTGCCTACGCCTGTTATTAAATAATCAATACCTTCAGGGAAATCGTTTAAAATTTCTAAAGCGGTAGTTTTTTTATGAATTTCTGTATTAGCTTCATTTTCAAACTGTTGTGGAATCCAAGCGTTTTTGTATTCTTTGGCTAACTCAGCAGCTCCGTTTATAGCTCCTTTCATGCCTAATTCTCGTGGTGTTAGCTTAAATTCGGCACCATAAGCAGCCATTATTCGTCTTCTTTCTAAACTCATAGACTCCGGCATTACTAAAATAACTTTGTATCCTTTTACAGCTGCCACAAACGATAAACCTATTCCTGTATTTCCCGATGTGGGCTCTATTATTACCGAATCTTTGTTTAATAATCCTTTTTTTTCTGCATCTTCTATCATTGCCAATGCTATTCTGTCTTTTATAGAAGCACCCGGATTTTGGCGTTCCAATTTTATATACACTTCATAGTCCTTTGGAAATAAATGATTGATTTTTACGTGAGGAGTGTTTCCTATAATTTCTAAAATGTTGTTTACTTTCATGTTTTTTAATTTTATTAAATTGAATAATCTATATCTTGTTTAAATGAATCGGTGTTTCTTATTTTTATTTCGTGGGTTGATAATACTATAGAGTTTGATAATACACTTTGCGTTAGCCAAACATTACCTCCAATTATTGATTTTTCGCCTATTGTGGTGTTTCCTCCTAAAATGGTTGCTCCTGAGTAAATAATTACATCATCTTTTATAGTAGGATGTCTTTTAGTATTGCTATATTTTTTTGCCACATTTAATGCACCTAAAGTTACACCTTGGTAAATTTTTACATTATTGCCTATTATGGTAGTTTCGCCTATTACTACTCCTGTGCCGTGGTCTATAAAAAAAGCATTGCCAATCTTTGCACCCGGGTGTATATCTATACCTGTTTTGCGGTGTGCGTATTCCGACATTATTCGGGCTATATAAGGTATTTCTAAAAGATGAATTTCGTGTGCTAAACGATAAACTGCCGTAGCATAAAAACCGGGGTAGGCATTTATAATTTCTACAATTGATTTAGCCGCAGGGTCAAAATTTAAAGTGTTTTCGGCATCTACAATTAATTTATCAAATATTTTGGGTAGTTTATTGAAAAATAGGATTTCTATCTCCTCAATTTCTTTTTCTGAATAAAGTTGCAGCTCATTTAATATTTGCAACAAAGATTTTTTAAGAAAAATTAGTTGCTTATCCAGTTCAACAGATTTATCTCTTATAGGAAATAGAAAATGAATTAATCCATCGGTAAAAGTTTCAACATTAGCAATGCTTGGCAAGCTAATATCCAGCTGATTGGTAAAATTTTGTATTTTATTTATAATATTCATAGCAAAAAAAAAGCCCTTTCATTTTCAGAAAGGGCTATAAAAGTTATTTATTAATTTAATACAATAGAGCTATTACCTTCCTGTTTTAGAAAGAGTGCAACAACACACTGTATTAGTATTTAAAAAATTCATGCGACTAAGTTAGACTTTATATTTTATTATTCAAACTATTTAAAGTTTTTTTAGAAAAAAATAAGCCCAATACTTTCTGTATCGGGCTTATGAATATGAAATTTGTCTTAATTATTATTTAGTACTCGGTGTTTTCTTCTTTTTCATAGTATCTACAACAATTGCTGAGGCTATAAATATAGATGAATATGTACCTATTAAAATACCAACTAATAAAGCAAAAGAGAATCCTCTAATAGCTTCGCCACCAAAAATAAATAGTATTAATACTACTAAAATGGTGGTAAATGATGTCATTAAAGTACGGCTTAAAGTACTGTTTATGGCATTGTTTACATTGGTTATTATATCTGTAGTTGGGTGCTCATCAAAATACTCACGTATTCTATCAAAAACAATTACCGTATCGTTTATAGAGTAACCTATAACGGTAAGAATTGCCGCAATAAATTTTTGTTCTATCTCTAAAGAGAAAGGAAACCACTCGCCCCAAAATATAGAGTATATAGATAAAAGTATTAGTGAATCGTGAATAACTGCACCTACGGCTCCTACACCAAACTGCCATTTTCTAAAACGAATTAATAAGTAAATAAAAATTAAGATAGCTCCTACTATTCCTGCTTTAAATGCACTTGTTTGTATATCATCTGCAATAGATGTATCTACTTTATTTGACTGAATTAAAGCATCTCTTAAGAATAATTCTTTAGTTGGTTCTTTGTCAAATTCGCCTTTTAAGTTATCATAAAGCATATAAGAAACAGTACTATCCATTTTAGGGTTCGTACTTTCTATTTCGTAAGAAGTTATTATTTGCACGGTTCTGTTGTTTCCAAAAGTTTTTACTTGTGGCGGAACACCAAATACATCGGCTAAATCACTTCTAATAGCGTCTGTAGAAACATCTTTATCAAAAGCTACTACAAAAGAACGACCACCTTTAAAATCAACACCTAATTCAAATCCTTTAGTGAAAATAGATACTAAACCGGCTATCATAATTAACCCTGAAATAGCATAAAATATTTTTCTTTTACCTAAGAAATCAAAGTGTACATCACTTAATAAGTTTTCGCTCCACGAAGTTGAAAATTTAACTTTTTTATTTCTGTCATTTAATCCTTCAAAAATTAATCTTGTTAAGAACACCGCAGAAATAAATGAAGCTATAATACCTATCATTAACACTATGGCAAACCCTTTAACAGGACCGGCACCTAACCAAAGTAGGGTAGCGGCCGTAATAAAAGTAGTAACATTGGCATCTATAATAGCACTATAAGAACGAGAGAAACCATCTGCTATAGCTAAACGTAAGCCTTTGCCCTTCCGCAGTTCTTCTTTTATCCTTTCAAATATAATTACGTTAGCATCTACCGCCATACCTATGGTAAGTACTATACCTGCTAAGCCTGGCAAGGTTAAAGCCGCACCTAATGAGGCTAATGTACCCATTATTAATACTAAGTTGGCTATTAAAGCAATATTGGCAATAACACCAGAACCACTATAATATAATACCATAAATAGTATAACTATTAAGAAGCCTAATGCTAAAGCAAAAATTCCTGAACGAATAGAATCTTTTCCTAAAGAAGCACCCACTACGGCTTCTTGCGGTATGTTTATTTGAGCATCTAATTTTCCCGATTTTAGGATATTGGCTAAGTCTAAGGCTTCGTCAAAATCATCTAAACCTGAAATAGACGAACGTCCACCGGATATTTTTTGATTTACATTAGGAGCAGAAAAAACTTTATCGTCTAAAACTATAGCTATTTGTTTTCCTACGTTTTCTCCTGTTAAGTTTTCCCAGTTTTTGCTTCCTATGTTGTTCATACTCATAGAAACCTCAGCACTACCATATTGGTCAAAGCCTGCACGAGCGTCAGTAATAACATCTCCATTTAAAGCAGGTTTGCCATTTAATTCTTTTACTAAACCAAATAACATATATATGTCTGTTTGGTTGCCGTCTTGCCCTGTTATAGGTTTAGCAGACCAAGCTAATTTTATACGAGCTATGTCAAAAATGTTTTGTACCTCTTCATGTGCCAATAAAGCTTTTACTTTATCTAAATCTTTTCTGGCTACATAGCCTGCTACAGCACCTTGACTCCAAACTTGTCTGCCGTTTTGAGTTTCTATAGCCGGAGCTAATAAATCAAATAAAGGATTAAATTTATTGCTTACAGTTGAATCTCCACTTGTAACTGAATTTGTTTCTAAATCACTTAATTCGCCTAAATCATTATCTAAATCTGATAAGCTATTAGAATCTTCATTTAATGCAACCGAAGCACTATCTATCTCTGCTGCCGTAGTAGAACTGTTAATTAATTCACTTAAACCACTATTAGAAACAGAATCTGTAGCTTCTTCCAATCCTAAAATACCTACCAACATATCGTTAGCTTGTACTAATAATTCGCCTGTTGTAGATGCCGGTGCTGTTCTATAAAACTCTAATACTGCCGCTGATTGAATAATCCCTCTAATACGGTCGGTATTATCGGCACCGGGTAGTTCTATATATATTCTACCATTAGCGTCCGGCTCAGAAATAAAAGGTTGAGCTACACCAAATTCATCTATACGAGTAGTTAATATGTTGTGTGTTTCGCCATTTTTAGCTTTTACTTCTTCTTTTAGTACATCAATTACTTCACTATTTGACGATTCAAAAGTTATTTTTTCTCTAAACTTTTCTATTGGATAAAATATAGCCGATAGCTTAGCTCCATTACCTATTTTTTCGTATTCTTTACCAAAAGAAGTAATAAAATCTTCTTGACTTGAAGCTTGGGCTGCTATAGCTGCGTCTATGGCTTTATTAAAATTTTCATCTTTAGTGTTGTTGGCTAATTTTCTTAGCACGTCAGCTTGGTCTATTTCTACTAATAAACTAACTCCACCTTTTAAGTCTAATCCTAAGTTTAAACTTCTTTTGTCTATTTGGTCGTAAGTGAAGCCTAAGAATACATCTTCATTTTTGATAGAGTCTAAATAATAATTTTTTGCTTTATTAAACTGAAATGCTTTTTCAGCACTTTCTTCTAGGGTAGAAGTTTGAGCTGTGGCATATTTTGTTGCTTTTTTTACAAAGTTGTTTTTAATAAAAGTAAATGAAAGTTGAAAAATAGACACCACCAATAGTGCTATAATAATAATTCTAATAAATCCTTTTGCTTGCATTTTAGATAGATATATTTTTTTAAAGGGTGCAAATATACCATTAATAATGCTTTTAAAGTAAGAATTTAGAAAAAATTGTAGTGCCTTTTCTCTTGCTTAATTGTGCTTAGTACTTATATTGCTCTAAAACGGCTAATAATTCCTCATGTTTTTGGGTGCCAAGCACAAATTTTTTACCTGATTTTAGTGTTATTTGAAGCCCCATTTTTCCTTTAACATTATAAATTGTGCCGTATTTTATACTCATTCTAATGCCCCAGCCACCTACAAAACCATAGTTAATAACTTTGGCACTTTCTATTTCACTCCATAAAAATTGTCTTTTTCTTATAAAAGGGAAATAACTATACGAAATGCCTTGCTCATTTACTTCTGTTTTTAGCTTTAACAAAAAAAACATAACGAAAACTATACTTAGGATAGACATGCTGATGATAAAAGAAGTGTCATTCATTGGTTTTGAAGGATTACTAAAATAACTATATATTGGTAATGCAAAGCATATAATTAGCAGTAACCATAGCCACCATTGTGTAAATTTTTGAGTTTCGGAGAAATGTTTTTTCATAGGTGTAAAGAATTAGAGAAAATTCTTGAAAAAGCGGAGTAAAAGTTTTCAAAACTTTTGAAGTATCTTTTATTGGTTATAGTATTTTTATTTTTTAATTCTGTTGGATGATTTCTTTAAAAAGTTTTCAAAGAGTTCGTCTGTTGTAATTATATTTGAGAATCCTTTTTCTTGAAGTCCTTTAATCAGTTTTTTGTCACCTGTCCATAGCTTACATTTCAAATATCTTGAAAATGCAACAAAAGGAGTATCATCAATATCTATGTTTTTGCATAGTTCAAGGGCTTCTCTATAATTTCTTTTATCAACAATAGAGTGGTTCAAAATGGTAATGTTTTTTAGTATTAATTCGTAAACTTCAATAAATTCTTCGTTGTTTAACTTGGCAATTTTCTTTATTTTTTCGTGATGCTCCCAAATTTCAGTTCTGATATATTTGGGGGCATAAAAATCATAAAAATCATTTCCCATTAGCAAAATTTGCGTTATGCGACTGTTGGTATTTAAAATAGCACTAAAAACAATATTTGAGTCAACAACTAATTTAGTCATCAAATCCTATTTCTTTCTTAATTTTTTCCCAACGATTTTGCTTAGATTCTTTTACCAATTTTTCTAAATCTTTTTCAGTAGTATTAGATTTAGCAGTAAGTTCAATATATCTCAAATAATCTAATAATGATTGAATTTTAGATACTCTTAATCCTGCGGAAAATCTTACTAATATTTCATTATTTTGTCTTTCAACTATCATTTTTTCTCTTTTTACTCTTACCGAATATAAGTAATCTTTTTATTTATACCGATTAGGTTTAATAAAAAGTAGATAATAATATATCTTGCTCTGAGTTTGCAAGATACTATATATTTTATTAAAACGCAAAATATCAAAAATAGTTCAGACTATTTTGAATTAATAATTGATATAAGATGCCATTCTCTACCACTGAAAAAAAGTAGTGAATCTTTTATGATTTAATTATTTTGGTGGTGTATATTTTATTATTGCTATACAAAGAAATAAAGTATATTCCTACATTAAGTTGCTTGGTATATTGTACCGAAAATTGTTTGCTGTTGGTAGCTATACTTTTAATTGTTTGCCCTAAAGCATCTGTTATTTTTATGTCTGTTATTGTTTTGTTGCCTTCGTATTCTATGGTAAGCGTACCTGCCGTATTAAAAAATGCTTTATAATTATCACTATTTGCATCATTTATCCCCGTATTTATACATTTTGTTTCAAAATTTTCTACTTTTTCTATGGCTGTTTCAAGTAGTATGTTAGATTTTATAACAGTGCTACACCCCGGTTTAGTTACTCTTATATCGTAATATCCGCTATCGGCTACGCCTATATTATAAGTGCCGTTATAAAGGGTTTCTTTTATGTACGATGTGCCTATTATTTCTACAGAAGCATTGTTTAAGGGAATATTATTGAGGGTGTCAAAAACATTTCCTGTTAAATATGCTGCTCTGCTATAATGTGGCTGTAGTACAAAAAGTCCTTCTTCTCTATCGCTTATAATTATTTTTCCACTGCTAAAATACGGATATACGCCCCAGTTTCCTTCAAAGCCTTCGGCAGCATTAAAAGGAGAAGAATCGTAAAAACCCACTTCTACTAAATTGTGTTTTAAAGTGGCATCTACCAAGCGAAGTCCGTCTCTGTAGTATGAAGTGAAAATATAGTTTCCCTTAAAATGTGCATTGTGAGGAATAACGCCATAGCTTGGGCTACTTCTGTATTTGTCTATTAATTTTATGTTGTTTAAGTTGCTAATGTCATAAAGTTCTACGTACGCCCCCGATTTTTCATCTGTAGTTATTACATATTTTCCATCATTGCTAAGCCAAATATTATGCGTGTAGTTTGTTCCTGTAGTTTTTCGTGCTAAAACTATAGGATTACTTTTATCACTTACATCTATTATAGAAAAAGTGCCGTTGTTTAATTCGGCAGTATATAGCGTATCTCCTCTGGCATAGGCATCGTGTACATATTGGTCGTCATACAAACCTACAAATTCTGGCAAAAATCTGTTTGAAGTATTCAAATTTATCATAAATGCACCTTGGTTTGCTATATTGCTACCCAGCAAATAGGCTATGCCGTTTTCATCTATAAAAATATTGTGTGCTGTTTCAAAATTATAACTTCCTATTTGAGTTACATATTGATAGGTAAGAATATTTGGAAGTTGCGTAAAATTCATTATTAAAAGACCTCCGCCATCTTCGTTTACTGCATAGCCGTAGTTATTATAAACTTTTATATCTCGCCAAAGGCTTGAATCTCCAGTAACGTGGTGCAAAAGTAGGGTAGTGTCGGGATTATTTATTTTTACTATGCTTACTCCTGTAGTTAGTCCTACTAAAGCATATTCGTTTCCTGCTGTGTCTGTATATCCCCAAATATCATTTAAAATGGGTTCAAAATCTAAATAATTTAGTAAGTCAAAGTTTTTTTGAGTAAAGCCTTTAAAGCAAAGCAAACTGAATATTATAAAAGTAATTAAACGCATATTATTTGACTAATATACGTTTAAAATCTTCTATTTTATAAATGTATAGTGCATTATTTTCAATTCTTCCGTTTATATTTCTTGAAAAATTGTAGTTTTTAATATAGCTTTTATAATCCGATTTAAGCAATTCAGCATCAAAATTAATACCGTAGTTATCTATTGTTTTTATAAAAACAGTAGCAAGGTCATAACCTAAATACACTTCATTTTCAGGCATTTTTTTGTAGGTAGATTTATAATTATCACTAAACACGCTTTTTTCGTCAGTTTGGTTGTTTTCCCACACACTACTTGTAAAATGTATTTGATTATTGCTTAAATAATTGATTCTTAGTACTTCAGATTGCTCCCAGCCCGGCATTCCAAAAGTTATTAAGTTATTTTCTTTTTTATCAATAGCATTTATTTTTTGCAATAGAACACTTATAGCGTTTTCGTCAAAGCTGTTAATAATAAAAACATTGTCTTTTGTTAAAGATAGCTGGTCTTCTACTTTTAGTTTATAAATACTTTTATCGTTTATATCTATAATAGCATAGGTAATTTGCTGGCTTAAATCTCTTTCTTTGTTTAAAGAATCTATATAGTTGGTAAAATAATTAGCACTTTTTTGTCCAAAACCATTATCGTGATAAAAGAAAGTAATTTTTGGTGCATCATAAATTTCAGCTCCGTATTTTATCATTGTTTCTATGTGTTTGTTAATGGGTGGTTCTAACATGTAAAATCTGCTAACTCCAGCTCCCGCAACTGTAGATGGGCTAAATGGCGAAATGAAAATGGTATTGCTGTTTTTGTTGGTTTTGGTTAGCTCACTTATGTTTTTTGAACTAAACGGGCATACTACTACATCAAAATTTTCATCTGCTATTTTATTGGCAATGTTGGTGGTTTCGTACAGGCTACCTTTATTGTCAAAAACAGAAATTTTAAATTTTGAATGGAGTGTTAACTCTTTTAATCCCATTAAAAAACCTTCGTAAAAAGAAATAGAGCTTTCACTTTTGGCTGGCGTTTGAAAATTGGTGTAGTTTTTTGCAGCAGATGCGTTCCAGTTAGTACGTACGCTATCTTCCATAAAAGGAAGTACTAAAGCTACTTTATATAAATCTTTTGTAATTTTTTCTTCTTCAATAATACTTGTTGTATCTGTAAAAAATACGGTATCTATATTGTTTTCTTGATAATCTTCTTCGTCAATGGCTGTGTTATCATCTTCTTTAGTTTCTTGGTCTTTTGTATCTGTTTGGGTATTAGTATCAGAAACATAAACATCAGCATTATTACTGCTTATTAGTTTTTTTGTTTTACAAGCAGATAAATTTATTAGTATAATTAAAGCAAAAAATGCGAAGTATGTAAGTTGTATTTTTTTCATTGTCAATTTTTTGTATCAAAAACTATTCCCATTCTATAGTGGCGGGTGGTTTAGAGCTAATATCATACACTACTCGGTTTACGCCTTTTACGTTATTTATTATTTCGTTAGACACTTTAGCCAGAAAATCGTAGGGTAGATGTACCCAATCGGCAGTCATACCGTCTTTGCTAATAACGGCACGTAGGGCTACAGCATTTTCGTAGGTTCTTTCATCGCCCATAACGCCTACGCTTTTTTGGTTGAGCAAAATAGTGCCGGCTTGCCAAACGTCTTTATATAAATTGTACTTTTTTAGCAAACTGATAAAAATATAATCGGCTTCTTGAAGTATTCGGACACGCTCAGCATCTACTGCTCCCATTATTCTTATAGCTAAACCCGGCCCGGGAAAAGGGTGGCGTTCTACTATTTCTTTAGGAATATTAAGGGTATTGCCCACCAGTCGCACTTCGTCTTTAAATAGCATTCGCAGTGGTTCTACTATTTTTAAATGTAGTTTTTCGGGCAGACCACCTACATTGTGGTGCGATTTTATAGTAACAGATGGCCCGTGTACAGAAACAGACTCTATTACATCGGGATAAATAGTGCCTTGAGCAAGCCATTTAGCTCCTTCTACTTTGTTAGCTTCTTCTTGAAAAACATCTATAAAAATTTTGCCTATGGCTTTGCGTTTTTTCTCGGGGTCGCTTTCATTTTTTAGGGCTGTATAAAATTTTTGCGAAGCATCAACACCTTTAACGTTTAGCCCTAAACCTTTGTAGGCTTCTAAAACTTCGGTAAATTCATTTTTGCGTAGCAAACCATTATCTACAAAAATGCAATATAGATTTTTCCCTATTGCCTTGTGCAATAAACCTGCCGCTACACTACTATCTACACCGCCACTTAAACCTAATATTACTTTGTCATTGCCTAATTGTTCTTTTAAATTAGCTACAGTTTCTTCTACAAAAGATAAAGGAGTCCAGTCTGCTTTTATTTCACATATATCAATTAAAAAATTGTGCAACATTTGTAGTCCATCTACAGAGTGTGTTACTTCCGGGTGAAACTGAAAAGCATAAAAAGGATGATTGAAAGTGCCTGCGTTGCTTTTGTAAGCAGCTACGTCTATACTTTCTGTATTGGCTATTATTTCAAAACCTTTGGGTATTTCTAAAATGCTATCGCCATGGCTCATCCAAACCTGGCTGTTGTTTTTTATATTGTTAAAAATATTGTCATGAACAGCAATGTTTAAATTGGCTCTACCGTATTCTCTTTTATTGCTTTTAGCCACTTTGCCTCCCATAGTTTGGGCGGTATATTGAGCACCATAGCATACGGCTAAGGTTGGTTTGGCGTTAGCTATTTCTTTTACATTTATTTGCGGGGCATTTTCTTCTAAACACGAAAAAGGGCTACCACTTAAAATTACCGCTTTAATATCGTCAGTAAGTTCGGGAATTTTATTAAAAGGGTATATTTCGCAAAATATTTTAAGCTCTCTAACTCTGCGTGCTATAAGCTGCGTGTACTGCGAACCAAAATCAAGAATAATTACTTTGTCGTGTATCATGCGTGCAAAAATAGCTTAAAGAATTTTTACCAAAGGTTTATAAGGTAAAAAAAATGGAAAATGAGCAATTGTGTTTGTAATTAGTACTATTTCTACGCCACTTCTTCTAAATCTTTTTCCACTTTTAAGTTGTCTATTATAAATTCTTGGCGGTCTTGAGTGTTTTTGCCCATATAATATTCCAAAATATCTTCTATGGAATTTTCTTTGGTTAAAAGTACGGGCGTTAATCTTATATTTTCGCCTATGAAATCTTCAAATTCATCTGGCGATATTTCTCCTAATCCTTTAAATCGCGTTATTTCTGCTTTTCCTCTTAATTTGTTTATGGCTTCTTGTTTTTCTTCTTCGCTGTAGCAGTAAAAGGTTTCTTTTTTATCTCTAACTCTAAAAAGTGGTGTTTCCAATACTTTTACGTGTCCTTCTTTAACTAAATCGGGGAAAAACTGTAGGAAAAACGTTAGTAATAATAAGCGTATGTGCATGCCATCTACATCTGCATCGGTAGCTACTACTACATTATTGTATCTTAGTTCTTCAATGCCTTCTTCTATGTTTAATGCGTGTTGCAATAAATTAAATTCCTCATTTTCATATACCACTTTTTTCTTTAAACCGTAGGAGTTTAGTGGTTTTCCTCTTAAACTAAATACGGCTTGTGTTTGGGTATCTCGTGCTTTAGTTATTGACCCACTTGCGGAATCTCCCTCTGTAATAAAAATGGTGGTATCTAAATGTCTTTCGTCTTTTTTATCGGAGAAATGAACACGGCAATCTCTTAGTTTTTTATTGTGAATATTGGCTTTTTTAGCTCTATCCTTAGCCAGTTTTTTAACGCCCGCCATGTCTTTTCTTTCTCTTTCGCTTTGCTGTATTTTTTTAAGCAATTTTTCGGCAGTATCAGGGTTTCTATGTAAGAAATTATCTAAATGCTGTTTTACATAATCGCCTACAAAAACGCGCATGCTGGTATCTGTATCTATATTGTTAGAGCCTAATTTTGTTTTAGTTTGACTTTCAAAAACGGGATCTTGCATTCTTATACTTATAGCACCTACTATAGATGCTCGGATATCCTGTGGGTCAAAATTCTTATTGTAAAAATCTCTAATTACCTTAACTATTGATTCTTTAAAAGCATTGAGGTGCGTGCCTCCTTGCACCGTATGCTGTCCGTTTACATAGCTGTAATATTCTTCTCCGTAGTGGTTGTCGTGTACCAAAGCAAATTCTATATCTTCAGATTTGAAATGGATAATAGGGTAACGCAGTGATTTTTCATCCGTTTTGCGTTCCAATAAATCTTTTAAACCGTCTTTTGATAAAAATTTTTGTCCATTATAGTTTACGGTTAGTCCACTATTCAAATGAGCATAATTCCAAATTTGATTTTCTAAATAATCAGGAATGAACTTATATTTTTTAAAAATTTGGTCATCTGGAATGAACTCAATATAAGTACCATTTTTTTCTTCTGTTTTAACCAGTTCTTCGCTTTGCAGTTCGCCTTGCTTAAAAATAGCTATTTTTTTCTCTCCTTCTCGTATAGCTTCAACTTTAAAATAGGTAGAAAGTGCGTTTACCGCTTTTGTACCCACACCGTTTAATCCTACCGATTTTTTAAAGGCTTTAGAGTCGTATTTACCTCCTGTATTTATTTTAGAAACTGCATCTACTACTTTTCCTAAAGGAATACCTCTACCATAATCTCTAACTTTTACAAGTTTTTCTTCTACCACTATGTCAATTCTTTTCCCATGTCCCATTACAAATTCATCTATAGAATTGTCTATTACTTCTTTTACAAGAATATAAATACCATCATCTACAGAGGAGCCATCACCGGTTTTGCCAATGTACATTCCCGGTCTTAGCCTCATGTGTTCTTTCCAGTCTAAGGAGCGTATATTATCTTCGGTATATTTAATTTCTTCACTCATAAAAATATCAACTTATAACCGTGAAAGTATAAAAGATAAAAGAGATTGTGAAAAAAAAAAGGCTAACATTGTAAACATTATTTTGTGAATTACTATATTTGACACAGACTAAACGGCAAAACGACAATTGAGGAATAGAATTTTCATGATAGATGATAGTTTGGCTGAACCCATATTTTTGAGAGAAGCCATTGTGCAAGCCACATTAGATGTTGAGTTAGAAGCGTTTAATGAAAGTGTAATTGCTTTGCAAGAATTGAAAACGAGGGAGGAAAACAATAAGTTTAAGTTGCCTCATTTAATTTTGTTAGATATTAATATGCCGGGAGATAGCGGAATAGACATTTTGCATAAATTGAAAAATGAGGGTCGGTTAAGGCTTATTCCAGTTGTTGTGTTAACATCTTCTAATTTGCTGAAAGATATAGAAGATAGTATAGATGCAGGAGCTAGAAGTATAATAGTTAAACCAACAAATATTGAAGATTATAAAAACATGATAACCAATGTATATAAATATTGGTTTGAAACTATAAAAGTGAACAGAGTTGTCTAAAGATAAAATAAAAATATTAGTAGTTGAAGATGCTCCGGGCGATGTTTTCTTAATAAAATTTTATTTAGAAGAATTAGATCCTGATTTTTATGAAATTTATGATGTAGATAATTTAAAAATGGCTCATGAAATGATTTCAAGAGAATATTTTGATGTTATTTTGTTAGATATGAATTTACCCGATTCGGAGGGTATGTTAACGCTTACTTCTACAATAGATAAATTTCCTGATGAAACAATTATTGTTATGACAGGACTTTCCGATGAAAAAGTAGGAGTGGAGGCTGTAAAAAAAGGGGCTCAAGATTTTTTAGTAAAAGGTAGATTAGATAGTCAAGCTTTAGATAGTTCTATAAAATTTGCTTACCAAAGAGCAGAGTTGAAAAATTCAGTTAAAATATTTAGACATGTTTTAACGGAGATGGAGAAACTGAATGATTTTGTTTGTTTATACTACAAAAGAAGTACTGGCGAACTTTTTCATTCGGCTAATTTTGCGGCTTATTTTAATAGAGAAGTAGATGCTGATAACTTAGATGATTTTAATAAGTATTTTGACAAAGATTCAGTAAAAAAGATAAAGGAAGCCGTATTAGATGAAAAGCCTAATGATGAAGTGAGAAGTTTAGAAAAAATTAGATGCATAGATGATGATGATTCATTTACATTTAAAATTTCTAATTCCAATCTTTTGAGAGGTTATGTTGTTATTTCGGTTAGGAGAGATTAATAAATATCTTTAAGCACATTATATTTATATAAATTTTGAGTTTGTACGCTTGATTTATCTCTAAAATCTCCCACTTGATAGCCCCATATTTTTTCTTGGTAAATAGGTCCATTAGGGTAAATTCCAAAAGAAACTTCTAAGAATTCTATCCCCAGTACTCTGTTTTGAAATCTAATACCTAAACCGTAGCCATGATTAAAAGTACTGTTAAAAACAAGTTCCTTATCATTATCGGTTATCCATGCAAAATCAGCAAAAAAGAAAAAGTTTCCTCTGCTTGTCCACCATTTTACCGGAGTATAAAAAACAGATTCAAGGTTTAAAACAAAACTTTTTGTTCCTATTAATTTTTGACTGTTAAACCCTTTTAAAGCTGTAGTACCTATATTATAAAATTCAGAATAGGGACGCTTAAAACTTAAAGTGGTTGTGGTATTTAAAAACTGCCTAAAACCTAATTTGCCCAATGGGTATCTTTTAGTAAAGTACTTATTACTATTTTGAACGGTTATTTGTTCAAAAGTTTTTTTCCTTAAAAAAGTACCTAAACTTATTTCATTTTGCATAAATCCAAATTTTGGATAGTCATGATTGTAGTTTACAGTTTTGCCAAAATAAAACCGACCGCCTAAAAATTGGTTTATTTCATATCCAAAAAGGGTGGCGTTATTTATACCTTTTGGCACATAATCAAACTCCCTAAAACTATACAATTCTTCATAACCATACCAATCTCTATTGGCTAATCCAAAACTGGTTAAATACATTTGGTTGTTTACAAAATTTTGAAAAGGCTGGTCTTGAGGAATTAAGTAATTTTTTTTAAAAGTAGCTCTTGCCGAAACTATTAAGCGAGTTAGTGGGTGTTTTACATTTAGTTTTTTTAGGGGAAACGAATGTGCTAACCAAGAATCTACAGAAATGTATTTATTATTATAGAAACCGTCAATTTTTTCGTACTCTATTTTTTTGTTGTTATTTTCTACCGTAAGCATGCCCGCCCATCTGGTATTGTATGCAAAAAAATCTCTACTAATTTCAGCTTTATAATTTTGGTATTGGTTGGTTTTATTGTAGTCTAATTCTAAGTTAATTTGAGTTTTAAACATATTTCTTACTCTGTACTCTGCTTGAAAAGCATAGGGATCTATTGGGTTAACAATGCCACCACCTGCGAAAGATATTTTTTGAGAAACGCCCCAAAAATCATAAAAACCGCTACCCAGCAAAAGAGAAGTGGGCGAACCCCAAAAGTGAGCTTTCCAATGGCGGTTGTCATGAGCTATTATTAGTAGGTTAACACCACTAATATTGGGTGTGGGAATAACTCTAAAAACGGCATCTTTAAAAATTAAATCTCTACGTATATTTCTTTCGGCATCAGAAAATAATTGGGCATTTACAGTATCGCCTTCTTTAAATAAAAGTTGTTTGCGTATAAGTACTTTGTTGTAGTTACCTCTTTTGCTTTCCATTATTTCGGCACTATCTATATAGTACTTATCATAGGCAGGAGTAGCATATTTATCTATTATAATAATGTCAATGTTATTAATTACTTCTCCTTGGTGTTCTTTAAAATATGATGCGGGCGTATTTTCCCTTACATTTTTGGGCATTAGATTAAAATAATCTACAAATTTCTCTTTTAGCTTGGGTGTTTTATCCACCTTGGTGCTATCTTGAGCTAACGCAATATGTGCTAAAATTAGAAATATTAAACCTAAACATTTTTTCATGAAGGTTTAAAAATAGTGAACAATGCTTACAAACAAAATTTTTATTTTCGTAAAGCTAAGTTTTGGGCTATGGAGATAAAATATTTTTAGTCCATTTATCTTTATTCAGGTTGTATGTAACTCTATCGTGCATACGATTGGGTCTGCCTTGCCAAAATTCAAAATAATGAGGTATTATATTGTAGCCTCCCCAATTTTTTGGTCGTAAAGGCTTGCTGTATTCTTGTTTAATTTTTTCTAAATCGGTATATAATTCTTCTTTGCTGTTAATTATGCTGCTTTGCAAAGAAGCCATTGCACCATATTGACTATCAATAGGTCGCGAATAAAAATACTCATCATTCTCAGCATCAGAAAGTTGTATGGTAGTTCCTTCTATTCTTATTTGCCTTTCCATGGCTTCATAAAAAAACAAAATGCTTACTTTATTGTTTTGCAATAAATCTTGCCCTTTGTGGCTGTTGTAGTTAGTGAAAAACTGCAATCCTTTTTCTGAATAGGCTTTTAATAAAACTACCCTGCTACTGGGTTGCATATTATTATTAACTGTGCTAACAATCATAGCATTGGCTTCAAAACTTTTTAATGAAGCTGCTTCTTTGTACCAAGTATCAAAAAGTAAAAAGGGATTGACTGGCGTATTAGCTATTTCTAAAACGTCTTTTTCATAGCTTCGTCTTTCATTATGTAATTTTTCGTTTAAAGACGACATCATGCTCAAATATTAGTTAATAATTATTTTCAGTTGTTTTTCGTAGCTGCTATTATCCTGTGCTTCCAACTTAAATATTATTCTTATAGCATCATAGCTTGGTGGTGCATACGGTGTGGTGCTTCCACTAAAGTAGGGTTTAAATGGAATGCTATCTGCCACCTGACTTGGAACAGTAAAACTTGTTGTTACACTTTGAACATTGCTAGTGTCTTCAAATCCTTGAACAAAAAATACGGAATCCATATCGTTAAATGTTAAGTTTTGAACCATCATAGATGTATCTATTAAGTATGCACCTCTTATGGTATCTATAGCTTTATCTATGGCTAAGTATAATTCTAAATTTACAGTACTTCCGGCATCGGCATAAATGGTGGTGCTATCTGGCGATAATATATTTATTGGCTCATTACTGGTGGGTCTGTCTTCGTCATCTTTTTTGCAAGAAAAAAGTAAAACAGTAAATAATGCTGAAAAAATGGTGAATTTTAATATGTTTTTAAACCTCATTTCGTATATTTTAGATAAAATTACAATTTTTCAATTTCTTTATTCAAAAAAACTGCTAATTCTTTAACATAATCTTCAGAAAAGTTAAATTTTATACCTGCTTCTTCATATAATTCAGGTAGTGTTTTAGTATATCCAAAGGATAATGCGTTTTTATATTCAGCTATAGTTTCCATTGGATTATTTTTATAATTTTTCCAAAGAGCTATGGCTCCAAGCTGTGCAAAACCGTATTCTATATAATAAAATGGAACTTGGTAAAAATGTAAAATTCTTTGGTAAGAAGTTGGTAAATATTTTTCAACTCCTTCGTAATTTATTACACCTATAGAGTATTTGTCTAATAATTCTTTCCATTTGGCATTTCTTTCAGAAGCGGTATGTGTAGGGTGGGTGTACATCCAGTGCTGAAATTCATCTCCTTGTGCTACACTTACTAAAGTGCCCAATAAACCTTCTAAATGGTTTTTCTTAGCACGGTTTAAATCTTCTTGGTTTGGATAAAAGTTTTCCCAGTTTTCAAGAGCTAATAGCTCCATACCCATGCTGGCTAATTCACTCATTTCGCTTGGTGTAGTACGCAGGCTGGCTAATTCTATATCGTGAGCTAAAAAACCGTGCACGGCATGTCCGCCTTCGTGTACCATTACTCTAACATCTCCTTCGGCAGCTGCGTGGTTCATAAAAATAAAAGGCACGCCACTTTCCGGCATTGGCATCATGTAGCCACCCGGGGCTTTTGCTTTTCTGCTTTCAAGATCCAGTCTGCCCATTTCGTTCATTTCTGCTATGGCAGCACCAAAATAAACATCTAATTGATTAAAACACTCAACGGTTTTATTTACAAAATCTTCTGTATTTTCAAAAGGTTTAAGTGGTTCTCTGTTTAGTGGGTCAACTTTTAAATCCCACGGTTTAAGTTCTGTGTAGCCTAAAAAGTTTTTTCGTTCTAATTGAAATTTTCTAATTATAGGGATAATTTGATTGGCTACCGATTGATGAAAATTCATGCAGTCTTTAGCGTTATAATCAAAACGGTGCATGGCTTTAAAAGCATAATCTCTATAATTTTCAAAACCTGCATTAGTAGCTAATTCATGTCTTTTAGCTACAAGTTTATCCATAAGTTCATCTAACTTGTCTCTGTCTTGAAATTTGCGTTCTTGCATTAAAGTATAAACTTCTTGTCTTGCTTTTCTATCCGTACTTAATAGCATTTTAGAAGCCTGTGGGAAAGTAAGTTCTTTTCCGTTGTAGGTAATGCTCCAAATTCCTGTAATTTGGTCAAACTGCTGTGTTAATAAGTTTAATTCTTTTTCTACTTCTATATTTTTTTCGGTATAAATTTCTAAATCGGCTTCAATGGCTCTAATAAAATTCAAATAACTTTTATTTAAGCTATTTTTAAAAGGACTTTCATTAAATTTTAGCCGAAGTTTATGATTCCAAGGTTTAGTTTTGGGATCTATTTCTGTATAATATTCACTTACTGCTTGTTGTGCGGCTACGTCTGCTGTATTAATTGACGTTTTTATGTATTTCCACCTAAAATCTTCGCTGGCTACGGCATCAAATTCGTCCCAATCTTTTATCCATTTTTCAAATTTTTCAAAAGTAGAAATATCTCTGTTAGCTAAATCGGTATAAATTTTTTCTAATTGTTCCCAGCTTTCTACATTAAAGTTTTGTGGTAAATACTGTCTTTCCTTTACGTCAATTAATTTAATTTCTTGCATTACTTATCTTTTTTCTTTGTTTCCTTTTTTGGTTTAGCCGTTTTTTTGTCAGCTTTTTTTTCGGTAGTAGCTTTTGCTTTAGGTTTTGTTTCTTTTTTAGTTTCTTTAGCCTCTTTTTCTTTCTCTTTTTTCTCTTCTTTTAAACTAATTATGCCCAGTTTATCTAAAGCTTCGTACCATTTTACTATTTTTTTTATGTCGTTGTCATAAACTTTTTGCTGGTCGTGGTCGGGAAGAATATTGGTAAAGTATTCTCTAAATTTTTTGCCACTATCTTTTTTAGTAGGAAGCGGAAATTCTTTTTCTTTTTTCTTCATTTCTTTAAAAACTTCACTTAATTCTACTGTAGAAGTAGTAGTATATATAGTTATGTTTTCAAGCGGTGTAAACATGTGCTGCCTTGATGAAACAAATTTCTTTTTGTCTTCTCCAAGCGGAGTTACTATTAATCCGTTATCTCTGGTGGCTAAAACTTTAAATAAGCCTGGTAATTTACTTACCGATAAAATTTCTTTTAATTCCATTAAGTTAATTTTTTGAGCAGACAAAGTTAATTAATAATTGTATGTATTTACCCTTGTTTGCAATTTGTAGGAATATACAAAAAAAATGCCACACAGTTTTGTATGGCATTTTGGCATTAAGTAATTTGAATTTTATTTTTTTAAAAAGCTACTTGAATAGCTTTTATTTTCCTTATCTGTTATGCTTATAAAGTATGTTCCTTTAGCCAAAGATTCTACATTAATAGAAGAAAATTCTTGATGATGAGTTGAATATACTTGTTTGCCTAACATGTTTATAATGTTAAGATTACCTTTTAAATTAGGCGTTTTTATGTTAATCAAGTTTGTAGTTGGATTAGGATAAATATTTGCATTTATAGTATTAAGCGAAGCAATGCCTGTTATGTTATTTGTAGTTTTAATATTATCTACACAAAAGTAGGTAGGCGTATTAATGCCAAATTGTCCTACATCTGAAGATGATAAGGTAAACTGTAAGCTGTCGGCTTCGCCTAAAGGAGTTAAATCTACTTTTGTCCATTCGTTAATAATGTAATCTTGGCTGTTATCTGTAAATCTAAAATCAGCTAAATAAAAATTGATGCTATCTGCTCCTAATGTTCCATTTTTGTATTTTTTAATGGTTAATAAAAAGAAATCGGGATCGTTACCACTGGCTCCGCCAAATTTTTTAGCATAAGCATCTCCATCTCTCATACTTAAATAAGCATAAGTACTGTTATTTATATACATACTTTCAAAACCTACATCGGTAGTGTTATTTAGCTTTAAAGTATTAGGCGAACCATAACCTTGATAAAAAACTGCAAAATTTGATGAAGAATTGTATCCACTTCCAGAAGAAACTGAATATTGATTTCCGTATCCGGCAGTGGTAATATCTGTCATGTTTGATATGGCAAAACCGCCCCATGTTTCGTATCCGCCAACAGTATCATAAGAGTTAGGCAGAAAAATAGAACTTTCGGTAAAACCGCCATTAAAATCGTTGCCGTTGTTGTACGATTCTGCTGAAAGCGTAAAACTTTCAAAATCGTTGGTGGTTTGTGCATTTGCAAAAAATGCAGTTAAAATACTTAATGAAAATAAAATTTTGTTCATGATGATTGTTTTTTATAATTGAAAAATATGTTTATTCCTGTTTGAAAATTAATGCCTGCTATTGGTCTTCTTTCTATTACATAGTATTCTTTGTTTAATATGTTATTGATATGTAAGAAAACTGAGCCACTCACTTTTTTATGGTTAAAATTTTGTTTCAGTTTGATGTTACAAATATTGTAAGCAGCTACATTTTCATTTACGCCATTGCTTTGGCTTATATAAAAATGCTCAAGTCCGACATTAAAATTTTTGTAAGAAAACTGAATGTTGTTTTGTATTCTAAATTTTGGGGTATAAAGTAATTGGTCTCCTTTTTCAACTTTTGGCATAGCCAAATCTATTTGATAAGTTGAAGAAGTATAATCAAAATTTATGGCGTAAGATGTTTTAATGTTTTTATTGGAGTAGGTGTATTTAGCATTATTTTCAACGCCCCACGACCAAACTTTTGCTACATTATGAGCTTCCCAAATAAAACCGCTTTCTGGCGGAATCCACATAATCCAATTGTTAATATTTCTATTAAAATACGTGCTACTGATACTTAATTCGTGATTTTTAAGTTTTTTATTAAAAGTTAAACCTATTTCTTCACTCCAACCTTGTTCTGGTTTTAAATTTATATTGCCACCGGGCGTCCAATATAGGTCATTAAAAGTAGGGAAACGGTAGTCTCTTGTAATTTTAGATTTTATGCTTAAATACTTAGTAGGTTTGTATTCAACGCCTAAAAGTGGGCTGGGTGCTATCCATTTTTTTAAGTTCATTTCTTCTCTTAAAGAGAATTGGAAATCTACTTTTTTGTGTAAAAATTTATAGCCCAAAACAAAACCTAAACGATACAGTTTTTTCTTTTCTTCATAAGATTTAGTATAAGCTATAGTATAGTTGTGAGTATTGTTAAACCAAAAAATATGTTGTTTTTTTAGGGTGTAGCTTAATTCAATGTCGCCTAAAATTTTGTCAAAATTATTGACACCTTCATCTTCCGTAATAGGATCTTTAAAATGCTGATTTTCTCTAAAAAATCCGCTACTAATTTTTGCTTTAAAAAGTTTTGGGGTAAATAACCAATTGCCCATAATTCTAACAGCATTGTCGGTTTGATTGGCTAAACTTTTGTTTTGCACGGTTGTAGCAGGTATTTCTTTGTAAGCATCTTGTAGCCAAGCATAAAAATTTAGTTGGTTTTTGTTATTGAGTTTAAAATGCAATGACTGCATTAACGCTTTTTGATTAAAAGTGGCATTAGTTTGTCTTTCCCAATCTTGATTTTCGGCACGCCTAAATTTTATGTCATTTTTGGCATTTATGTATAAAATTTGAGTTTTGCTTTGCACAAATTTATTACCTAAAGAAAGACTTAAATTTTGCACTAAATTTCCAAAACTACCAATAGAGCTATGGTATTTTATAGCTATGTTTTGGTTGTAATCTGCGGTATTTTCTAAGGAAATAGTTCCACCTATGGCTGCACTTCCCCACGATGTAGAATTGCCACCTTTTACTACACTTGCTTTATTTACGAACGATAGAGGGATTAAACTTAAATCTAATTGTCCTAAAGTAGGGCTTTCAATAGGAAGTCCGTTCCAAAGTACTAAATTTTGAGAAGCTCCGGCACCTCTGATACTGGCTGTAGCTATAGAATAATTGCCATAAGATTTAATATAAACGCTATTGTCATTTTTTAATACTTCGGCTAAGGTTTTGTATGAATTATCCGTTTGGTTTAAGCTATTAAAAACAGTAAAAGTTGCACCGGTAGGGTAGGTTCTTTCTTTATTTTCCTGTACCATAACTTCAGGTAGCAGAAAAGTAGTGTCGCTTATTTGACCGTAACTATAATTTAAGCAAATAGAAGCATTTAGCAACAGTAATAATATGTAGTATTTTTCTTTCAAAAATCATTTTTACGCTTTTGAAAGATTTAGTTTGATTGCGAACAGTTAAAGTGTAGAATACCTTTGTATGTATGCAAGCATTACTTTTCTTCCGAAAGCAAATTACTTAAAATTACAAATGGCAGGTATTCTGACTTACTCTACTTCAAAGCCTTCCCATTCCAACAATATTGAAACAGTGGCGTAGTTTTGAAGCTTTTTAAAGAGCTTACAGCAGCGGAGACTGTTTTGGATTTTCACCAAATTCCCTATATTCTAAACCACTTTTTAAAAAAGTAGTTTACCATCTGCGGTACAAACATAAGTATAAAAAATGAGAAATACTTTTAGCCGAGTTTATTTGTTCATAATTTTTCAGAAATCAACATTTTTAAAACTATCTAAACGCGAGTTTCGTCTTAAAAAAAGCACAAGAAGGAGAAAATGTGTGGGAAGAATAAAAGAAGAAAGCAAGCTACTTTGAAAAAAAACATTTTACTTGCTTTCTATGAAAGCAGTAACCGTAAAGTTATAGAAATATTTTGTGAATTGGATGATTGGTGTCAAATTTATGAACGCTATTTAAGTATAAGTAATAAACTTGCTTTAACAACAAAACCTCCTCCTATAGCGTGTGGATTGTCTATAAGTGAAATCATGTCCATATTGGTATATTATCAACTAAGCCACAGCAAAACATTTAAACATTTTTATATGGATATAGTACTTGAAGATATGAAAAATTATTTTCCTAAAGCACCATCTTATTGTCAGTTTGTAAAGCTCATTGATAGAGCACTGATTCCTTTGGCTACTTTTCTATTAAAGCAAGGAGCAAAGCACAAAAAAGGTTTTTATTATGCTGATAGTAAACAACTTAAGGTGTGTCATATTTTAAGGGAATATCAACACAAAGTGTTTAAACAACATGCCACAAAAGGCAAAAGTTCAACAGGATGGTTCTTTGGATTCAAGTTGCATTTAGTCATTAATTTATATGGCGAAATTGTAAAATTTTGTTTTACACCGGCACATGTTGCAGATAATAATTTTGATTTAATGACCCATTTTTTGAAAGATTTACAGGGTAAAATTTATGCCGATAAAGGATATCTATCTTCCAAGGCATGGCATGAGTTAAGAAATAATGGTGTGCAAATAATAACTAAATTGAGAAAAAACATGAAGAATAAATTAATGGATTTACAAGACAAACTTTTTTTATTAAAACGAGGGCTTATTGAGTCCGTTTTTAATGTTTTAACCACTGTTTGTGATCTTGAACATTCCAGACACAGAAATCCTATAAATGCTTTTACGCACATGGTCGGTTCTCTTGTAGGTTATCACTTTTTAGATAAAAAACCCAAAATCCGTCTACATAATAAAGCAAACTCCTTATTATCAATCACTTAAAGACGAAACTGGCGTTTTATTAGTATCTCGCCCGCATTACGCTTATGCAACGTTGAGTTTTAGTACTTTATCTTGTTTTGTTTTTCAACATTGGCAAAGACATACTCTTTTGCAATTTTGGGCTTGTGGTTTGGCTTTTGCGAATTGCAAATGTGTATGGCTTTAAGCGTAGGCATATCATCTATTCTTTATTCAACAGATTCTTTAAAGTTTCAATATTTCGTTTATGTTCAATTAAGTTCTTTCGTATTTCTACACAACTTGCTTCTGTAAATTCGAAATCCTGCCCTTCAATTTGCCCTTTTAGTTTAAGGGTGCCATTATCATCAATGGCTTTGGCGTGGGCAAATTTGTTGCGAATATCAATTACTTGTGCTTGATATGTTTTATTACCGTCAAGGAAAGTTTTGATTTCGTTTTGAGCTTTCAAAGGTTTTAATAAATCCCTGAAAATTTCCCATTTCTTTACCGCATCAATTTTTGGGAAATAGCTTTGGAAGCTGTCATATCTATCCCAAAAATTATCGAGTCTTTTTTGCAAGGGTGTATGTGCTTTGTCCGTAACTATCTGTTTTAAATCATCTGCACTTTTGTTGTGTTTTACGACCAACTGCATTACTATTTCTTCAATTTCTACATCTAAATCACTTGTAGCTGCGGTTATCAAACCTCTTGTAGCGTTGAGTTCAAGGAGTTTGTCTAACGTCAATCTAATCAACTTTTCAACTTTATCCAAAAACGTATCCCGATTTGAATGGAAAGTAATTCTATCCATAAAAGCTAAACGCTCTTTTACATCTGGGTCGTCCCGAAAATTTGATTTAGCTGTATAAAATAAAATCTCTGTGGAAAAACCTTTTTCATCTCGAATTTTTTCAATTATTTTATCTCCGGTAGTAGCGTTTAAGTTGAAATCAGAAATAATCAAATCATACTTATAGTTATAAATGAAGTTGTCCAATTCTGCTTCGTCCTCAACAGTAACAATGTTAGGTTCAAACCCTAATTCTTCCAAATAAGAATTGAGATTGCCGACTTCTCCATTGTCGATATATTCTTGTATATCATTATCAATCCATAGTATATTGTATTCCAATTTCATATGTGCTCAATTTTTCAAGGAAATGATAAACTCAACTCCCTTATCTACTTTATTATTGACCGTTATTGTTCCTTTCAGTTTCTCAATAATTTCTTTTACGTGATACAAGCCAATTCCTGTTCCTCGTCTTGATGTAGTAAAGCCAAAATCAAAAATGTTATCAAGAATGTTGTCTTTGATTCCTGCTCCGTTATCTTTAAAAGATAATTGAATAGTATTGCCTGATTTACTCCAATTTAATACAACTTTTGATGCTCCGTGCTTAGATGAATTGCTGATTAAATTATCCAATACAATTACAACATCAATAGGATTGAATTTAAGATTGAGTTCCAACCCTTTTGGTGTGTCTATTTCAATATTTAGCAATTCACGATTGATGCGTAAATCGTCTCTTTGCTTGTAAACATTGGTAAGATATTCGTTGATGAAAGAAACAAGGTCTGCATTTAATTTATTGGAATGTATATTGAAATTGACTTTTTTGAAATACTTTGAAAATGATGTGATTTTCTCGTTTTGCTGACTAATTCGTTTAATAATTGTTTGTAGCTCATCTTTTGAAGCATCCTTGTTTACCGCTTTTACAAGGTTTTCAATATCTGTTTTGAGCAAACTTGTTGTTAAACCAATGTGATGTAAAATACTTTCTAAATTTTTGGTGTCGTCACTAATTTCCGATTGTAAAAAGTTTTTTTGGCTGGTAACAACATCTAATTTTTGCTCGGTTTCCTTTTGTAGGGTTACGGCTTTTTCTTTTTCTTCTCGGTCTTTTTGGGCATCCGCTTTTATTTCTTTTACTGCTTTTTCAATCTTTTTAGCTTCTTTTACCAATTCAGGGTTATCAGAGTTAGCGGCTACTTTGGCTATGTTTTTTACAATCTTGTCAACACTTTTTTCTTGTTTGCTTTCAATGATTTCAAGAAAATCTTTGTCGTACTGAATATCAATGACATTTTTGGAATTGATAAAGCCGGAAATGAGTTCCAAAATTTGGATTTTAACGTCTTTTGCCCATAACTCTGGTCGTATTTCTCCGGTTTCTTTATTAACTTTTTCATCTCCCCATTGAATAACATTGACCACATAATTTTCCAATCTTTTTAGAACATAATCATAGAAAAATTCTACTAAATTGTAATAAGTGGGAGTTTTAACCAAACCTCCATCTCTACTGGTGGTTTCTTTCAATTCGGGCTGTTCTCCGTTGATTTCAATTCTACCAATCAAATCACGAGTTCCAAGAAAACGGTTATAACCTTGTTGTTTCCGGTTATCTATTAAAAGTAAATCTTCTCCCGGTTCTCCATACGGGTATACTCTAAACCCATTTTTATACATAAAAACAGAACCAAATTTTACAGGCTCCATTCCCATTGTTCGGGTAAAGTTGGATTTTGCGGTTCTATTAAGTTGAAAAAGGTAAACCGAAATATTTTTTAAGTCGGAATGCGGATTTTTTTCTTTTAGAAAATATATGGGGTCGCCTCTATCTTGTAAGGTTGTTTCTATAAAGTTGCCGTCAGAACTTATCTGGACAAGTATATTGGAGGTTTTTATTTCAAGCGTTTCAAAAATGGTATTTCTTATCGTTCCGTTGACAATATCCCAATCATCTCTTGATTTTCCTTTTTTATTTGGTGTTTTGTCAATATTAACTTCTTCTTTGGCAATAATCTCAATATCAAATTTTTCGCTGTCATTTCCCTGATTTGGATTGATGAGTTTAGCTAATGACTTTTTTAATTTTAAAATTCTTTCCCTATCCCAATTATCTCTTAATCCAGTAATTTCGAGAACTGTACCACTTTTAATTTTATATGGAGTGTCTTTTAGTTCGTTGTGGGTAACCTTGATATTTACAAACTCTTCTTCATCAGCATTTTCAAAATCTTCCCAATGCACTATAAGATTTTCAATTTTAGGATTGGGTTCGTCTTTTATCGTGATTAAGTTCAGATGCTTCCCCAATCTATCGCAGGAAAAGCGACCAACACCTTTTGCTCCGGCAAATACCCGTTGTGTTTTTATTTTATCTCGGTAATCTTCATTTTCTTTTCCCAAACGTTTGGCTGAATAGGCTACGAACAACCACTTGTTTTTAAGGTCGTCATAGTTCATTCCTTTGCCATTATCTTGGATTATGATTTTGGCATTGTCCGGGTTGTAATTGTCTTCAAAAATGACTTCAACTTTTGTTGCATTTGCATCAAAGGAGTTTTTAACCAATTCAAAAACAGCAACAAACTCATCAGTAATCAATTCTTTACCAATGAGGTCTTTTAATGCTGCACTTATTTTGAATGATTCAGTATTATCCATTAAATGAGTTGTTTTAAAATCAATCCTGCCTGTTCGCCAAATAGCGGTGGAATTGCATTTCCAACCTGTGTATATCTGGGAACTTCCATTTTTCGCAATTTTCCACCCGTAGTATATTTTCCTTTAAAGTCAAACCAATCGGGAAAACTTTGTAATCTGGCACATTCTCGAACTGTCAAAATACGAGGTTCGCAATAATGTATCATATCGTCAGGATGTGAAGTAACCGTAGGAGCTTGTTCCTTTGGTTGTAGCGGAACTAAAACCTGTGTGGAAAGTCCGATTTGTTTTTTCAAATCATCCGATATGTTTTTACATTCTGTTGAAAGAGATTGGACATAACTCAAACGCTCAATTACTTTTTGGGAATGTTTAGTGAAACTATGGCTATTGGGAATTTTGGCATTTTCATTTTCCTTTCGGGCAAATCGTTGATAGTTGGATTTTGTTTTATGATAAAATCCGCTCGTAAATCCTTTTCTGTCAGGTGTTTCAGTCGTTTTTTTGCTGCGAATTAAATCTGAAAGTGCTTCTTCGATTGTTGGTTTTACGGAAAGTTCTTTTTCAGTTAAAAAAGAAAATTTGTTGTTTTCAATGAGATTGAAAAAGCTTTTTGCTTTTTCTACGCTCGAATTTTTGATGTCGTTTCTAATACCAACAAGAATAAAGCGTGTTCGCTTTTGTGGAATTCCGTAATCTCCAAAATTGACCAATTGTCCATAAACGTTATAGCCCTCTTGAGTTAATTTATCGGTAACAATTTGAGAGTATTTTTTCCCTTTTTGTTTATTGTTTTTAAACTCCATTGTAAAACCTTTTACATTCTCAAAAAAGATAAGTTTAGGTTTTACTAACGAAACAAACTCAATGTATGAATTGATTAAACTGTTGCGTTCGTCTTTTTCATTTCTTTGTCCGGCAATGGAAAACCCCTGACAAGGTGGTCCACCTGCAATTAGCGTTACTTTACCTTGTAGTTTTTTTAATTTTTCCGAATAGTTCTCAATGACTTCATTTATATCGTGAGCCATTTGTGGCAACCATTTAGGCCACTCAAAATGATTTATTTTTTCAATCAAGTTATGTTCTAACGTTTGAAAAGCGTGTGGGCTTTTTTCAATCGCAAACAAGCCCTTCCATTCAGAACGATTTAGTCCAAGTGATAGTCCGCCACAACCGGCAAACAGGTCAATATATGTATGTTTACCTCTCATTCTTTTGTAGTATTTAAAAGTTGGCGAATGTCCACATTCAGCACTTTGGCAATTTCTTCAAGAGTTTCCAAAGATGGTTGTCTTGTGTTGTTGCACCACAATGAAATAGTTGATGCGTTTTTGCCCAATTTGTCTGCAAGCCACTTGTGTTTTCGGTTCTGTTCGGCTAAAACAACACGAATTCTATTTAATCTTTTTGTAGCCAACTTTATTGGATTTTACGCAAAGATATACAATTATATTGTGAAATAGTTTGCTTAAATGTAAGTTTTTTGTACTGTTTTTGCAGCTGGTTTCAAGCTTGCCCACAACAAAATTATAAAAAATCGTTTTAATGTTTTTTATATGTGGTTCAGCGAAGTTAGCGACTTTTTATGATAATGTCAAGTATTTTTTAATGTATTTTTGTTAATGCACCAACAGCCAAATTTGAGTAGTAAAAAAAGTTACAATTAGCCCTAAAACTATAGGTAAAAACGTAGAAACTAAAGTCCATTTTAAACTTTTGGTTTCTTTATAAATAGTAACAATAGTTGTAGAGCAAGGGTTATGCAATAAACTAAAGAGCATTAAATTAATTCCCGTAAGTAGTGTCCACCCTCCGGCATGCAAAATATTTGCCGTATCTGAAACAGAACTCATTTCAAACATTACACCTGCACCATCTCCAATACCCGTAAGTTTGGCACTTAGCACCGTAAGCATTAATATGGTGGGAATAACCAACTCATTAGCCGGTATTGCAATAATGTATGCCAATAAAATTATACCGTTTAATCCAAAAATAAAGGCAAATGGATTAGACCAATTAATAAAATGCTCTGCTAAACTCAAACCATTTATATTTACATTGGCTACCAACCAAATAACAATGCCTGCGGGCACAGCAAATACTACCGCTCTCCACAATACAATTATGGTTCTATCAATAATAGAAGTGTAAAGCGTTTGCCATATTTGAGGAGGTCTATAGGGAGGAAGTTCTAAGCTAAAAGAAGATGCTTCGCCTTTTAAAACGGTTTTACTTAAGCCCCAAGAAACTATTAGACTAAAAAAAATACCCAGTATGGCTACAGTTACCACTGCTCCTGCCGAAACTAAGCCGGCTAAACCGGCAGGCACTAAACTCCCAATAAAAATACTTGCTATTAATATTTGTGTAGGCCACCTGCCATTGCACAAGGAAAAATTATTGGTAATAATGGCAATTAAGCGTTCTCTTGGACTGTCAATTACTCTGGCAGCAACAACACCTGCGGCATTGCATCCAAAACCCATACTCATAGTTAATGCTTGCTTGCCGTGAGCTCCTGCTTTTCTAAAAAGATTATCCATATTAAATGCTACACGAGGCAAATAGCCAAAATCTTCAAGTAAAGTAAATAAAGGAAAGAAAATAGCCATAGGTGGAAGCATTACCGCAATAACCCACGCCATAGATAAGTATGCTCCGTCTATTAATACACCACTCAGCCACCAAGGAATATGTATGGCATCTGCCCAAGTTTTTAAAATAGGATGAAAAGTATCAATTAAAAGAGAAGATAATAAGGCAGAAGGATAATTTGCCCCGGCTACGGTAAGCCAAAATACTAAGGCAAGCATTAAAAACATAATGGGGAAACCTAACCATCTGCTGGTAACAATTTTATCTAATTTTAAGTCAAAGCTATAGGCTGTTTTATCGCCTTTGTGTTTTACGGTTTTTTTGCTTATTCGCGAAGCATTTTCATAGATTGACTCTATAATTGAATCGTGAAAATCAATAGCTAAATCCCATCTTGCGGTGTTGGCTGCCGATAGTATTTCTTCTCCTTTATTTTTATTGTTTTGTTCCATTTTTTAATTGTCTATTGCTAAATCTTCATCGTGTAAGTTGCCTAATTCGCCTGTTTTTATAGCTTCTATAATGCTGTTATCTCCTTCTAATAATCGCATGGCTACCCAGTTTGCATTAGGTAGATTAGGATAAAGATTTAATATTTTTTCCGATAAAGTTTCTATAACATGGTTAAGCTGTTTAGAGCGACTTTTTATTTTAGGCGGTTTACAAATATATTTTCCCATAGCTACTTCTTCTATGGCAAGTAAAAGTTCACTCATACCTTGTTTTGATCTTGCCGAAGCAGGAATAACGGGAATACCCAATTCTTTAGATAGTGCCCGAGTATCTATTTCAATATTATTGCGTTTGGCTTCATCCATTAAGTTAAGGCACATAACCGCTTTGTCTGTTATTTCAAGTATTTGAAGTACTAAATTTAAGTTGCGTTCTAATCGGGTGGCATCTACTACAATTACGGTAACATTAGGTTTGCCAAATAGAATAAAATCACGTGCTACCTCTTCGTCTGTGCTGGTAGATAAAAGAGAATAAGTGCCGGGTAAATCAACTACTTTATAACGTTTATCGTTAAAAATAAAGCCACCTTCGGCTCTGCTTACTGTTTTGCCAGGCCAGTTTCCGGTATGCTGGCGTAGCCCTGTTAAATTGTTAAAAACAGTACTTTTTCCTGTATTTGGATTTCCTGCTAAAGTTATTACATGATCTACATTTTCAAGATTAAGTCCCAGTTTTTTTAAGTTGGCTTTATGGTAAGCAGGGCAAGTTTCACAATTATGCTGTGTACTCATTCTCTTCTATTTTTCGGTTAATAAATACTTGGTCGGCATGCTGTTTTCTTATGCCAATGGTAGTACCCATTATTCGGTATCCTACAGGGTCGCCAGAGGCACTTTTTATTACTGCCGAAACTTGGCTGCCCGGTACAACACCTAAATCCATTAAGCGTCTTCTTTGCTGTCCTCTGCAATTTGGAGATATAGCTAAAATTTCGGCATTTTCGCCCACTTTAAGCGATGATAATAATTCGTACTTAGTTGGCTGTGTTACATCAATTTTTTCTACTGTAATGTATCCTGCAAAAAGAGGTGTTAAAGTACATTCTTCTCCGTCTGCAGCAAAGCTTATTTTTTTATCCGTAACATCTGTAACATAAACTTGCATACCTGGGTACAATCCTAACACCAGCAGTTGCTCATAAATGTTTTTTGGTTCATCTTCTAAGTGGGTAATTCTGCCCATATCGCCTTCTTGCAAGGTGCTTAGTCTTAATCCTTTGTGTTTAGGTATTTTTCCTTCGGATGTAGGAATAGGGTCGCCATGTGGGTCGTAAACAGGATTGCCCATGCTTGCTGCCAGTTTATCAATTTCTTCGTCTGTTAAAGTGTGTTCTATTTCGCAGGCTTCATCGTGCCAATCTGAAGGAGCTACACTTGTTTTTTCAGCTAAATAATATTCCCACACTCTGTGTATTCTTATAATACGCAAGGCATAAGACCGCCCTTCATCTGTTAATTTTACCGTTTGATTATTGAGTTTAACTAATTCTAAAGCAGTTAATCTTTCCAAAAGCTTGCTGGCTTTATCCATAGAAATATTTAAGTGCCCAGCAAGAGTATTAATATTGCAATCTATTTTTTTGTATTCACAGTCAAAAATAAATTTTAAAGCATCTTCTAATAATACCCGTTGGTTGTTTTCTTTTAATTTACTGATAAGAGCCCAGCCTCCTTTTTTAGGCCAAAAAAACCAAATTAAGCCAATAATAATGGCAATGCCTATGAGTAGAGTAGTGGCGGCTTGTATTTTTATAGTATCCATAATTATGCGTTTATTAATTGTTTAACATAAATGATATTGGTAAAGCTTTCATTTAATAAAATTTTATTCTCATTAATTTTTATTGCTGTCATTTTGGTAGCATCGTATTGTTTTTCTACCAAAATAGTAGCCCCAACTACTATATTATTAGCTGTGCAAAATTCAAAAAAATCTTTTTCGGAGCTAAAAAGTCTTGAAATTTCATAAAAACTACCAGCATCTGCTTTAGATAAAAGCATTTGAGTTTTATCCGTTTCTATATTTCCATTTAATTTAGGAATGGGATCGCCATGAGGGTCGGTAGAGGGATAATCCAAATATTGTTCAATTTTATCGGCTAAAAAATCGGAAGTTATATGTTCTAATTCTTCTGCTTCTAAATGAATTTCATGTAGCGATAAATTTAATGTTTTATGTAAAAAAGCTTCCCACAAACGGTGTTTGCGTATAACGTTTAAAGCCAATTTACTACCCGAATTGGTAAGTGCTAAAGGTTTATATTTGGTATAAATAACTAATTTTTTTGTAGCCAGTTTTCTTGCCATATCCGTTGCCGCTGCATTAGATATGTTAAGTATGCCGGCTATTGTACCCAATTTTGTATCGGCATTGGGTAGTTTACTTTGCATATAAACTGCTTTTATAAAATTTTCTATTGAAACCGTCATTTGTAGTTTGTTTAATTAAATATTTAAGCTTACTTAAATTAAATAACAAAAGTACTGTAAAATTAGTTTCTTAAAAAATTTTGAAGATAATTTTATTTTGGTTGATGGAGTTTTAATACCAATTGTTGACACAAAATAGTCTAATCTATTTTGTATTTTACAATGGTAAATGCTGTTAGAGTAATATATTTAGTACAATGAGGCGAAGCCGAGATTGGACTACTATATATTAATAATTTAATACATTGTAGGTTATGGAGTTTTAAATTACTGTATTTGCTTATAATTGAATTATATCAAGTCAACTCTTTTTTGATGTCTGCCACCTTCAAATTCAGTATCTAAAAAGGCACTTACTATAGTTTTTGCTTTGTTTGCACTTGTAAAGCGAGCCGGTAAGCATAGTATATTGGCATTATTATGTTGCTTTGCTAAAGCAGCTATTTCTGGATTCCAAGCTATAGCAGCTCTTATTTTTTTGTGTTTATTAGCTGTCATACAAACACCGTTAGCACTGCCGCAAATTAGTATTCCGGTTGTTGCTTCACCTTTTTCTATGGCTGTTGCCACAGCATGAGCATAGTCGGGATAATTGACAGATTTTGTAGAATGTGTTCCTTTATCTATAACTTCTACTTCTAAATCATTTAGGTATTTAATAAGTTGTTCTTTTAGTTCAAATCCAGCGTGGTCGCTGCCTATTATTATTTTCATATTGATTAGGGGTTTACTTTTTGTGCCACAAATATACTCAATAAATATAAGCCAAACAATGGAATACCTACCATTATCATAGAGGCTACATCGGGAGGTGTTATTATGGCTGCTAATATCATGCAAATTAAAAAGGCATAACGCCAATAATTTTTCATTAAAGTGGCACTTACTAAGCCTATTTTAGCTAACAAAAAAACTAAAATGGGCATTTGAAACATAATGCCACTGGCTAATACTAATGTGCCTACAAAATTTATATAATTAGTAAGCGAAAACATATTGGAAACTATATTACTTACGTTGTATTTGGCTAAAAAATCTAAAGAAAAAGGCGTTAGTACAAAATATCCAAATAATACGCCAATGAAAAATAAAGAAGCACTTATTAAAATAGCCGTTCTTGAAGCTCTCAACTCATTTATTTTTAACGCAGGACTTATAAAACGCCATGCTTCCCAAACCATATATGGAAAAGCCAATATAACACCTAATCCTAAAGCTATTTTTATGTGTACCATAAATTGCCCCGCCATTTCGGTATTTATTATTTCAAAAGTATTGTTTCCTAAACACAAACTTTCTGATAAGTTAAGCTTTTTTATGAGCAAACACCAATATTCGTAGGAAATAAAATTAGAATGAGTAGGTGCAAATATTACTTTGTCAAAAATAAATTCTTTAAAAATAAAAGCTAATATAGAAAATATAATAACGGCTATAACTACCCTTACCAAATGCCACCTTAACTCTTCAAGGTGGTCAAAAAACGACATTTCTTTTTCTTCTTCCAAGGAGTTTATTTATTGAGAATATCTAAAATTTTGCCCAATTTAGGAGATAAAATTATCTCTGTTCTTCGGTTTGCCGCTTTGTTCTCTTTTGTATCATTTTCTTTTACAGGGTGAAACTCTCCACGACCGCTTGCAGCTATTTCGGCAGGATTTACACCGCCATCCGTTAAAATACGCACTACCGAGGTGGCTCTTTTTACACTCAAATCCCAGTTGTCTTTTAGTTGCCCGGTACCGTTGTAGGGTACATTATCTGTATGTCCTTCTACTACTATCGTAAAATCATCGGCATCATTTAGCACGCTAGCTATTTTTTTAATAGCATCTTCTCCTTTTGTGTCAACCGTGAAACTTCCCGATTTAAACAACAGATTTTCTGATAAAGCTACGTGCAAATTGCCATCTTTTTCTGTTACTTGAACTTCATCGCTACTAAAACCTTTAAGAGCATTAGTTACATTAGTTTTCAAATTAGCTATAGCTTCTTCTTTAGCTTTTAGTTGGGCTTCTAATTCGCCTATACGCTTATTTTTAGCTTCATTTTCTTTTTGAGCTAAAGCTATTTCTGTTTGCAGTTGAGCCAAATCACTTTCTTTTTTCTTTAAAGTTTCATCTAAAGCTTTTTGTTGAGCCGCTATTCTGTTTAACTCAGCTTCTTTTTCAGCTAAGGCTTTGTTTAAGGCTTGTTGGTTTGAAGTAGCTTCTGCTAACAACTGACTTTTAGATTCTGTTAAATCGGCAGTTTGATTTCGGTAGTTGGCTACATCACCTTCTAATTGACTAATTTTCTGTTCATTTTTAGCCTTTTCGTCTTTTAAAGTATTTATTTCGCCTTGAAGTTTTGCTTTTGCTTGCTCACAATCATCATTGTTAGACTCCATTTTGCGTAATCTATTTTCACAATCTTGTTTGTCATTCAAATATTTATCGCTTAAAGCTTCTAATTGATTATACTTTTTAGAAGTAACACAAGAACTTAATAACAACACACTCAATAAAACTATACTTAATTTTTTCATTACAATTTAAAATTTACCACAAAAGTAAGATTGATAAATGATATTATATAATGAGTTTTTCACTAATTTTAGTTAATAAGATAGCTTAGTAACGCAGAATAGTCTAATTTCGGCTACACTTTATTGTGCTAAAATATTAATATATCGGCATTTAATATGGTAAAACGCAAAATAGATTAATCTATTTTGTGTTTTTTAGTTCGTTGTTTATAAATGCTTCTAACTTCGCTTTGTCGGGTAGTTGAAGTTGGTATTTACTTACAAAAATATCCAAGTCACTGTCCGCAATTGCATATTCTACCAATGTCTTGTTTTGGTTGGTAACAAGTAAAATTCCAACAGGCGGATTGTCGTTTTCTTCTTGCACGTTTTTCTTATAGTATTGTAAATACGATTTCAACTGACCAATGTGTTCGTGTTTGGCTATTTCAGTTTTTAGTTCCACTAAAACGTGACATTTCAAAATACGATGATAAAAAACCAAATCAATGAAATAGTATTCATCGCCAATTAAAATGCGTTTTTGTCGTGCTTCAAAACAAAATCCGTTTCCAAGTTCAGTAATGAATTCTTGCAAATGAGAAACAAGAGCTTGTTCAAGTTTCGTTTCTTCAATTAAATGTGGTTGCCCGATATTTAAAAACTCAAAGAAATAATGCGACTTTACTAAATCTGTTGCCTGTATAGGTTGTATTTTCTTTGTAACTTCTTCAAACGATTTTTTGTGATTTTCAGACATACCAATACGCTCAAAAGTTAATGTTTCAATTTGCCTTTTGAGTTCTTTTACGCTAGGTTGTGTTTTTAAAATCAGCAATTCGTAAAAACGTCTTTTGGTGCTGTCGTCAATTTTTATGAGTTCAGTAAAATGCGTGTAAGAAATGGATTGGAAAATGGTTGAAACGTGTTTTATGTCTTCCTTTTGTAATTTTTGGGTCGGCAACCCAAGAATTGATTTTTCTATATTTTTGGGCAAGAAATCGGCAGGAAACACATTTTTAAATTCTTGGGTTATCAACCCAAGAATTTGCGGATAAGTATTGTAAAATTGTCGGCAACGTGATAATTCTGGTGCTGTAAGTCCTTTTACTGTGCCCGTCCCTAAATAGTGTTGACCGTTTTAGTTAATAAATTATTTTTCATTTTGTTTAAATCTATCGGTCAATTATGAGCCTGAAGGTCTGCTTTGCTTGGGTAAAAGTAATACTTCTTTTTCAAAGACTATAGGTGCTTTTCTTTTTATTGCATTATGTAATCTTGTGTTGTTATAGTGTTTTACTGCTTTTGCTACCATTGCTTTTAATTCTTTTAAGTTCTGTGGTTGCCAATAATCTAAATATTCGCTTTTTATAGTTAGGTTAATACGCTCAGCATAAGCATTGTCTAAAGCAGTTTCACCCATACTTATGATGGCATTGTTGTCTTTCAACATGGTTATATATTTTCTGTAAATGTATTGACTACCCTTATCTGAATGATGTATTTGCGGTTCTTTATGGGTTTTGAGTGCCATTTTAAGAGCTGTTACGTTTGCTTCAGCTCTTAAACTGTCTGATACATGATAACCCACTATTTTCTTCGTGTAAACATCTATGATAAATACGGCATAATAAAACCGTTCGCCTACTTTAATGTATGTGATGTCGCTCTGCCATACTTGACTTGGGCTATGTAGCAACATGCCTTGAATAAAATTTGGGTAATACACCTTTGAACCCATGGTGGTTCTGTGATAGTTTTTCTTTCGTTTTAGTCTAAATCCCAAATCCATAAAAAGTTCTATGAATCTGTCCCTGCCCATAAAATCGGGGGCTAAGCTATAGTACATCTTCTCCACCCCACATCCCGGATGCTCGGCTCGTAGCAACTCTGCTTCTCTTACCAACTGCATGGTCTTGGTATCAAACACTTCCTGTCGTTTTGCATACTGATAAACGGCTTGCTTGCTGATGCCTACAACCTTGTATAATTCGTTTAAAGAATAACTCATCTTTTCTTGGTGTTCTTTAAAGTATCGGATTGTGGGGTGTCGGAGTTTTTTTTGATATCTATATCCAGTTCCTCTTTGGCTATATCTATCATCTTCTCCAAGTAATCTATCTTAATCTGTTTTTGTCCTACTATAGATTCTAATTGTTTTATTTTAGCTTCTAATTCTTTAACCCTTTGTGCACTACTCTCTCTATGTTCTACCATGCGATATCCTTTCTTATTGTATGTCGAAAATTTATAAATCCACCCGTAAATTAATTGTTTAGAAATACTGTGAAGTTTACTCAGTTCTTTTACACTATATTCTCCTTTCTCAAATTCCTTTACTAGCTCTTTTTTAAATGTTTCACTAAATTTACGCTTTTTACGTATCCTTTTTAAATTTGCTTTCATCTGTTTTCCGCTTTTTTTTAACGGTCAACCTATTTCAGGGACGGACAGTTTGTACTTTTACTTTTGTCTTGATACAAAAGTAACAAAAAATCAAGACTGTAATCAAAAACACTAAAATGCTATAAAACAGACGAGGACAAATTAATGTATGCTCAATTTTAGTTTTCCTAAAGTATTTTCACTCGTGGGAGCATACTAATTTGTCTGTTTACTGTTTTATAATTTCATTCACTTTGGATGTCTGTTTTACACCATTTCTTAACGTATTTTTGATTAAGGTCAGATAAAAAGTGCACCTTAAGTTTGCAAGTGGGGCACCCATTAACCGAAAACTCCGTAAAAAATTAAACTGTTTGAAGAACGGAGTGATGAGTTTTTGATTTTTAGGAGTTAAGGTTATAATGGGTCGCTGAAAACTTAGTGCGATTCTTTTGTAACTTTTCTTCTAAAGAAAAGTTAATGTAAAATACTTCATAGGTATCTTTACAGATAGTCATAAAAACATCTCTATAAAATTGGACGTAAATTTTTACAGCCCTATAAATGAAATCCCAATAGAGAAAGGCGTCATTTTAGGTCCACTATTTTTCTTAAATAGCTCAGTAACGCTATAGTAAGCAAAAATGTTAAAGCCACCGTAGCCTACTCTCAGCGTTGGCCCAGCTTCCCATAAAGCTAAATCTTTAAAGTTTTTAGTTTTAAATTTCTTGTAGTAGCCGTTGTCTTTGTTTTTCTCCACTCTAACGCCCGTCATACGCACGCCTCCTCTAAAACCTACTGCCACTTTAAACATATTGCCTGTTTTTAAAGACGGTTTAGTGAAAAAACGTAATTCTAATGGCACTTCAAAATAGTTTACAGCTACTTTTCTTTGTTTAAAATTATCGTCATCTTTAAAATTAGGTATTGGTGTAAAAGTAGTTTGTACAGAATCTTCTACCATATTGCTATTGTGGTAATAGCTGGCATGTCTAAAACCTACACCCGCAGCAAAACTAACTCTTTCAGTTCCTAAAGGAAAATCTTGCAAATAATACAAACCTATACCTCTTGAATGCCATTGCGTTTTAAAACCGTTAGTTTCTTTGTGAAATAAATTATCAAAAGTCAAATTTATCATAAATCTATCTCTACCTTTAAAAGATTTTTTGGTAGTTTGTACTTCTTCTTTTTTCTCTGTTTCGGTATTATTTGCTTCTGGTGTATTATTTTTTAATTTGAATTGTGCATTAGCACTTGAAAAAGTAAAAAATGCCAATAAAAATACAACTAAGATGTTTTTCATAAATTTGTTTTGAATTTCTGAAGCGTAAAAATAAGAACTTTTAATTTAATAAGCTGATATTTAATATTTTTAACTGAAATAACTTAACCATGCCTGCAAACAAAGAAGCTTTTTTAAGATACCGAATTATTAACAAAATGCTCACTAATAAAAAGCATCCGTACCCTACCATGGACGATTTTGTAGAGGAGCTGGAAGAAAAATTAGGTAAAACTTTTTCTGAATCTACCATTCAAAAAGATATAAAAGCCATGAAAGAAGACGAACTTTTGGGCTACAAAGCTCCTATTAAATACCACAGAGCTCATCATGGATATTATTATTCTGAAGAAGATTACAGCATAAGCGAAGTGCCTTTGCAAAATGAAGATATTAATGCTATTGAATTTGCGGCATCCACTTTAAATCAATTTAAAGACATTAAGTTGTTTAGCGAATTTAGTGCGGCTGTAGAAAAAATATTTAATGCCGTTAGTGTTAGTTCAATTTTAGATGAAAAAGAGATAGAACAAATAGTTCAATTTGAAAAAGTACCTTATTATAGTGGCAGCCAGTGGGTTTCTGCTTTATCTAAACATATAAAAGATAGAAAAGTACTTGAATTGACTTATAAAAAATTTAGCGATGACTCTTCTAAAAAACATATAGTGCATCCTATTTTATTAAAAGAATATAGAAATAGGTGGTATTTAGTTTCTATGTTAGATAAAAATATGCATATTGTTATTTATGCTTTAGATAGAATTAAGAATATAGCGGAACATTCCCATAATTATAAAAGTCATCCTTCATTTTCGTCAAAAAACTATTTTAAACACGCTTATGGTATAACTACTTTTGAAGATGAACCAACAGAAGTTATTTTAAAGGCAAGCCCTATTCAATCTTCTTATTTTGAAACGCAAAGCTTGCATCAGACTCAAAAAATTATAGAAAAAACAGCTGATTATACGCTTTTTTCAATTACCATAGGTATTACGCCTGAGTTTTTAATGGATTTGCAAAGTTTTGGAGATAGTGTAGAAGTTATAGAACCTGCATCTTTACGCCAAGAAATAAAAACTCGCTTAGAAAATACATTGAGGCTATACAAATAGGAAAAACGAAAAGCTAATAACAAAAAAAAAGGCTCGCTAATGCGAGCCTTTTTCTATATGCTTTATTTTTGATTGAATTATTTAGACACTACTGTGAAACTTAATTTGAATTCATCATTAATAGCTTTATCTCCTAAATTATCAAAGAATTTGCCTGAACCGTATTTAATGTCATATAAAGTTCTATCTACAGTCATAGTTCCTGTAATAGTTGGTTGACCTTCTACATCTGCTAAATTAGCATTTATAACTACATCTTGAGTGATGTCTTTAATAGTTAATTTTCCTATTAATTCATTAGCTGTAGCTCCTTGAGTAAATTCTAAAGTAGCCGTTGGGAAATTAGCTGTATTAAAGAAATCTTCAGAGTTTAAATGACCTGTTAATTTAGCATTCATTTCAGCGTCTGTTAAATCAGAAACCACTATTGAAGTCATATCTACAGTAGCTACACCACCTACTACTTGGTTGTGTTCTAATGTAAAGTTACCACCTTGAAAGTTTATAGTTCCATAATGTTCCCCTGTTACTTTTTTACCTAACCATTCTAATTTAGATGTTTCAGTATTAATATCAAATGTTCCTGATATTCCTTCTTCCACCACTTCTTCTACTACCACTTCTTCCTCTACCGGTTTGTTAGATTTACAAGATGTAAATGCTACAAATACAATAAGGATTAACGACAATAAGCTTAAATTTAATTTCTTCATTTTTTATTTTTTGTTTAAAGTTTATGAAAGTCTAAACTCTGATGATTAAAAAAAAGTTCACTAAGTGTTAAATTATTTTTTTTCTTTCTCTAAAAATTCTTTTAAGCTTCTTATTTTTAAATCTGCCAAAGCAAATTTCGGATTATCATAATCTTGTTTGCTCGGCACTGCTATGCATTGCATTTTTGCCGCTTTAGCCGCTATAACTCCCGATATTGAATCTTCAAAAACTAAGCAATCTGTAGGTGCTACTCTTAAATAATTAGCTGTAGAAATAAAAACAGACGGATGTGGTTTTCCATATTCTTCAAACTCGGCAGAGCACATTACTTTAAAATATCTTTTTATTCCTAATTTATCTACCACGCTTTGTATTATTCCCAGTGGCGAAGATGAAGCTATGGCAATAGGGATTTGTTCATGCTTAAAAAAATCAAGCGTTTCTTGCACATAAGGCATCATTACTCCTTCTTTTTCTATTAGCTCTTGCACTAAAGACAAAGTATTTAGCTCTACATCTTTATAGCTGTTTTTGGTATCGTCAAAGTAACTAAGCCAATATTTTGCCACTTCATCACTTCTCATGCCCATTGTGCTTGCTGCCATTTGTTCTGTCATGCTATATCCTAAATCATTATAAATAGAACATATAGCTTTTCGCCAAAGCGGTTCGCTATCTATAAGCAAACCATCCATATCAAAAATTACACCTTTTATTTTAGTCATTGTTCAGATATTTAAACTTTTCTGCTTGTTTTAGTATTTCTTCTTTATTCAATTTTATAGTAGGAATATATCCCAAACATTTTACTTTGGTGTAGTTCAAAATATAATCTTCACTACTTTTATTTTCCTCTCCACAAAACACCACACCCTTAATTTTAATTCCATTTTGTTTTAGTGCATTTATAGATAATAAACTATGATTTATGCTTCCTAAATAATTTTTAATTACCAAAATAACTTCCAAATTTAAGTGTTTAATTAAGTCTAAAATTAAGAAATTATCATTCAAAGGTACCATTATTCCTCCTGCTCCTTCTACTATAAAGTTTTTGTTTACATTAGGTAGTATAAATTTTTGATTATCAATATATTGTTTATCTATTTTTGCAGATAAATGAGGAGATGCCGGAGTAGTAAATTCATAAGAACTTTTATGAAAAACCGTAGATGGATTACTTATTAAATTTCTAACTTTTAAGGTGTCGCTGTTATCTATATCCCCAGACTGTATAGGTTTCCAATAGTCGGCTTTTAAAGCTTCTACGAATACTGCCGAAACAACTGTTTTTCCTACATCTGTACCTATTCCTGTAACAAAGTATTGTTTCATAAATCCATTGTTTTAGTATGTTTAACAATAGTATGGCATAAACGTTCCACTTCTTGAGGTGTATTAAAAGCGTGCAGGCATATTCTTATTCTTTCTAAGCCTATAGGTACTGTAGGTGCTACTATCGGTTTCACATAAAAATCATCCTCTTGTAGCTTATTACATAAGTACTTTACATTGTCATTTCCCGGTATAATTATACATTGTATAGGGCTAAAACTGTCAATTAGGCTAAGCGATGATTCAGCTTTAATTTTTGTTTTAAATAAACTTATTAAATTGCTGATTATTAATCTTTTATCATCAACAAATGACAACTTGTCATAAGCGTATTTTACCCCTAAAACCTGATGTGGAGGTGGTGCTGTGGTGTAAATAAACGGTCGGGAGAAGTTGATAAGGAAGTTGATTAAATTTTGGTTTCCTACCACCACTGCTCCATGGCTTCCTATGGCTTTTCCAAATGTCATTACTCTGGCAAAAACATCTTTTTCTAATCCTAATTCGCAAACAAGTCCGCTTCCATTCTCTCCAAAAATTCCATTGCTGTGTGCTTCATCTACTATAAGTGCCGCATTATATTTTTTGCATAATTTCATTATTTCAGTTAGCGGAGCTGCATCTCCATCCATAGAATAAATAGACTCAACTACAACATAAATTTTGCCCTTAGCTTTTTGAAGTCTTTTTTCTAAAGCTTCTAAATTATTGTGAGCAAAAGAATAAGAATTAGCTCTACTTAGCTGCATTCCATCTCTTATGGAAGCATGTATTAATTCATCATACAAAATAGTATCTCCCCTATAAGGCAGTGCCGCAAAAAAACCTAAGTTTGCCGTAAAACCCGAATTGTAAAACAAAGCAGCTTCGGCTTTATGAAAATGGGCAATTTGTTTTTCTGTATCTAAAATTAAGTTGGTAGTACCGGTTATGGTTCTGGCTCCGGTGCCACCATTAGGAATATTTAATGTTGCCAAAGCTTTTTCTACTTCCTTTGTCAGCTTTTTATCTCTGGCAAAGCCTAAATAATCATTAGAGCAAAAATCTACTAAGTTTTCTTTAACTTCTAATGTCCTATATGCATTGTCTGTTTTTCTTTTTAATAGTTTTTCCGTTATATATTTATTTATGTCTTGTAGGTAATTTTCCATGTACCGCAAAAATAATAGTTTTAAACTTCAAATATTAATACCAATTGTCAACACAAAATAGATTAGACTATTTTGTATTTTATGCCGGAGCAATACTGATTTTAATTTATATTCTGTTCCGTACACCCTTTCCGGTTCTTTAGTAGTATGCACGGACAAACATAACCTGACAGTTTACTATCAACTATAGTTAATAACTGTTAGGTTAAGAAGCCGAATTTGGATTATTATATATTCCTAAACGGTATAAATATCTAAATATTAGTAACTTTACTTTATGAATGAAATAATAAAACCCAGCGAATTAATTTTAAATGACGATGGCAGTATCTATCATTTACATTTATTGCCAGAGCAAATAGCCGATACTATTATAACTGTGGGCGACCCCGATAGAGTGGAAAAAGTGAGTAAATACTTTGATAAAATTGAACATAAAATCCAAAAAAGAGAGTTTGTAACTCATACCGGCTATATTGGCAATAAAAGATTGACGGTAATTTCTACAGGAATTGGCACCGACAATATAGATATTGTTATTAATGAATTAGATGCTTTAGTAAATATAGATTTACATACCCGACAAATAAAAAAGGATAAAAAAAGTTTAAACATTATAAGAATAGGTACTTCCGGTACTTTGCAAGGGGAAATTGATGTAGATAGCATTGTTTTGTCTTCTTTTGGCTTGGGATTAGACGGTTTAATGAACTTTTATGTTTCTCATAATTCTGATGAAGAAGAAGAAATTTTATTAAAAATAAATAAGGCTGTAGAGCTTCCTATAAAGCCGTGCATAGCAAAAGGTAGCGAGTTTCTTTTAAATCAAATTAAAACAGACAGCACTTATACGGGAATTACTATTTCGGCTACCGGTTTTTATGGTCCGCAAGGCAGAACGCTTAGAATGCAACCCAAAGTAGCCAATTTTATAGACGAATTAGCTCAGCTAAAGTTTGACAACAACGAGCGAATTACCAATTTAGAAATGGAAACTTCGGCTATTTATGGTATGGGGAAAGTTTTAGGACATCATTGCTTGTCGGTAAATACCATTTTAGCTAATAGACAAACTAAAGAATTTAGTAAAAATCCTGCGGAGAGTGTGGAGAAAGTAATTTCTTATACTTTAGATAAGTTGGTTAGTATAGGATAGATTTTTTGTACCAATTAAGATTTGAGATAACTCAAAAACTTTTTTAAAGCTATACCTCTGTGGCTAATTAAGCTCTTTTCGGTATCATTCATTTCAGCGAAAACTTTTTTAAACCCTGCCGGTTTAAATATTGGGTCATAGCCAAATCCATTGTTGCCCGTTGGTTTCTGAATTATTTCGCCTAAAACAATGCCCGTAAACTGAGTAGCTTTTCCTTTATCATTTATATAAGTTAAAACCGTTTTAAACTGAGCGTCCCTGTTTTTTTTCTGTTCCAAATTTTTAAGCAATAGTTGCATATTAGCATTTGCATTGCCATTTTCTCCGGCATATCGGGCACTATATACGCCCGGCTCATTATTTAAAGCTTTAACTTCTAAACCTGTATCTTCTGCAAAAACAGCTCGTTTTAGCTTATTAAAAACGGTTTTAGCTTTTAGCAAACTATTCCCCTCTATAGTTTTTTCCGTTTCTTCTATTTCATCATTAAAACCCACTTCTTTTAACGTAAGCAATTTTACATTTTTAGGCATTAATAATTGTACTTCTTTTAATTTATTGGGGTTTCCCGTAGCAAAAATTATTTCCATTTATATTTCAAACATTTTTTGAAGCAATTTCCACAAAGCAGATTTCATATTTTGGTTGTTATAAACATCTATTAAATCATTTACCACAATTAACTCAAAATTATTGATATTGTATAAATGGTATTTGGTTAAATTTATGTTTAAAGAAATATCCTCAGCCTCAGTACCAAAACAAAGTACTTTACTTACTTTAAAAGTATGTAGTAGCTGTGTAAGATGAATTTTATTAGAAAAACTTATAATTTCAACTTCATTTTCATCTATTTTTAGTGCCTTAATAATATTTAGCAACATTTCTTTAAGTTCAGGCTCAATTTCGTTTTCTTGTTTTATACAAATTAAAAACTTCAACAAGCCATTATTGTTCAATATTTTAGCATAATTATCAGTAGGAAATTGGTATAAATTTGAATTTTGATATAATAACTTGTTCATAATTTAACGTTCATTTAAGAAGTCTTAATAAAATAATGTCTTTTCAATTTCGTATATTTGCACTTAAACCAAAAAACAATCGGTCAATGAAATATAGCGTATCCGTTTCCAAAGTTACAAAAAGCAATTTATCTAAAGCAGATTATAGTAATTTAGGTTTTGGTAAGGTATTTACAGACCACATGTTTATAGCCGATTATTATGACGGCAAATGGCAAGATTTACGAATTGTTCCATTTGGACATATTGAAATGCACCCTGCAATGTCTTCAATACATTATGGGCAATCTATTTTTGAAGGCATAAAAGCCCGAAAAGATAATGAGGGAAATATTATAGCTTTTAGACCAGATATGAATGCCAAAAGGCTAAATGTTTCGGCTACAAGAATGGCTATGCCTACAGTTCCTGAAGATTTATTTATGCAAGCTGTTGATATGATGCTTCAAATAGATGAGGCTTGGATTCCTACAGATGAAGGAAAATCAATGTACATAAGACCATTTATGTTTGCTACTGACGAAGTAATAGGTATGAAACGCTCTGCAAACTATAGATTTATGGTTTTCTTATCGCCAGTAGCCAGCTATTATAATGCCCCTATTAAAGTGTATGCCAGTAGCCAGTATGTAAGAGCTTTTCCCGGTGGAACAGGTTTTGCTAAAACAAGTGGAAATTATGCCCGAACCATAGCTCCTGCTGAAGAAATACACGAAAAAGGCTTTGGTCAAATTTTATGGCTTGACGGTATTGAAAAGAAATACCTGCAAGAAATAGGCACAATGAATATTTTTGTGGTAATTAATGGCAAAGTACTTACGCCAAGTTTAAATGAAGGAACTATATTACCTGGAGTTACACGAGATAGTGTATTGCACTTATTAAAAGAGTGGAATATACCTACAGAAGAACGCAGGGTTTCTATAGATGAAATTATAGAAGCACATAATAATGGTACTTTAGAAGATGCTTTTGGAGCAGGAACAGCAGCTACCATTTCGCCAATAAAAGCCATAGGTTATAAAGATTTAGAAATGATCTTGCCAGCTTTTGAAAATAGAACCATATCTAACCGACTACAAGAAGAATTAACGGGAATAAAAGACGGTAAAATTGAAGATATACACAACTGGATTCATAAAGTTGTAATAGAGAAAGTGGTATAATACAGATAGACCATACACATCACAAGGTTAAAAATAAAGTAGAAACCGGATAAGTGAAAACTTAAAATTTTAAATACGACAAAAAAGTATTGCACAATCTGCTCTTTTTTTTGTAATATTTTAGCCGATAAACATAAATACTACATCTTTTTTGTATTTTCGTATTAGAATGAAATTAAAACTCAACTTAAAGCTCGTCATTCTATTAGCTATAATAGTTTTAGCTAATAACTTTGTATATGCCACTCATAATAGAGCTGGCGAGTTATTATATGAGTTTGTATCGCCTTTAAGCTATAGAGTTACCGTAATTACTTACTCTAAAATAAGCGATATAAGTGCTAATGCCGATAGAGATTCTCTAATATTAGACTGGGGCGATGGCACTTTAGAAACCATAGTTAGAGTTAATGGTCCTATTGTTGGAGGAACTCCTAATGGAGAACTAATAGGAAATGACATTAAACAAAATAAATACGTAAGTGGCGTTCATAGCTATGACGGTGCTTTGCCGTTTTTTATTATTTCTTTAACCGACCAAAACCGAATTGCCGATATTGTAAATATAGCAGGAGGAGCAGGTTCTGTTAACGTCCCTATTTATTTTGAAGATACCTTGTTTTATATTCCACCGGAATTATTTGAACATAACTCTTCGCCAGTATTGTTAAATCCGCCAATAGATTATGCCAGTATAAACGATACTTTTTATCATAATCCTAATGCTTATGACCCCGATGGAGATAGCTTACATTTTCAATTAGTACCTTCACTACAAGCTAATGGAATTGAAGTGCCATTGTACAATTTTCCGGATCAATTTCCTCCGGGACCTAATAATCAGTTAACTATAGATGAAAATACAGGAGAAATAATTTGGGCTACACCCCAGCAAGTAGGTACTTATAATATAGCTATTCTTATTACCGAATATAGGGAAGGCAGGAAAATAGGTACTTTGCTCAGAGATATGGAAATATTTGTAGCTCCTACAAATGATGACCCTCCACAAATAGTCCCCTTAAAAGATACCTGTGTAGTAGCTGGCTCTACTTTGCAAATTAATGTAACGGCAACCGACCCTAATGGCGAGCAAGTTCGCTTATCGGCTAATGGTGCTCCTTTTGAAATAGATCCTTCAAGAGCTTCTTTTAATGCTACTGTTGGCAATCCTGCACAAGGCATATTTACTTGGAATACAATATGTACAGATATTCGTCCTCAGTTTTATCAAGTGGTTTTTAAAGCTGAAGATGAAGCAGATGGAAACGGAATAGTGCTTTCTGATTTAGAAACATGGCTAATAAATGTAGTGCCGCCACCTCCCACTAATTTAACAGCAACAATAACCAACAATAAAGATGTTTATTTAGAATGGAGTAGTGCTTATCCTTGTATTAATGACCCTAATTTTCAATATTTTTCTGTTTGGAGAAAAATAGGTTGCGATAGTTTAGATTTTTCTATCTGCGATTTAGGATTAGATAACACAGATTATGAAATGATAGCTACTAATATTACTACTTTCAATTATTTAGATACTGATGTAGATAGAGGAAATGTATATAGCTATAGAATTTTAGCCCATTTTGGCAAAAATCCTACATCGCCATTAGGAGAAGTTTATAATGTTGTTGCCAGCTCGCCAAGTACAGAAGCCTGTATAGAATTGCCTTTAGATTTGCCTGTAATTACTAATGTTTCTGTAGAGCAAACCGACAATACTACTGGCGTTATGTTTGTGCAATGGTCTAAACCCGTAGCAGATACTTCGCTTTTAGATACACTTTTAGACCCACCACCTTATATTTTTGAATTGTATCGTTCAGAAGGATTTACGGGTGCTAATTTACAATTAATAACTTCTTTTACTGCTCCAAGTTATGCTGCAATGAATGATACATTTTATTATGATTCATTGTTAAACACGGTAGATAATCCGTACAGTTACCAAGTGCGTTTTTATGCCGATAATGGAAACGATACTTTGGGAAATACCTCTATTGCTTCATCGGTTTATTTAACTATTGCCTCTGGCGACCAACAATTAAATTTAACGTGGGAAGAAGATGTACCATGGTTAAACACTACTTATACAATATTTAGAAGCAATTCATTTACAGGAATTTATGATAGTATTGCCAATGTTTCAGTTCAAAATTATATAGATACAGGTTTAATAAACGATAGTACCTATTGTTATTATATAAGAAGCGAAGGAGCTTATAGCAATCCTCATTTAATCAATCCGATTATTAATTTATCTCAAATAAATTGTGGTGTACCTATAGATACCATAAAACCTTGCCCGCCAAATTTTGTAGTAGAAAATGACTGTGAGCAGTATGCCGGACAGCCTTGGACGGATGAAAATTATCAAAATAGATTGACTTGGAGCAGAGAAGCGTGTAATGATGATGCAGTATCTTTTAATGTTTATTATGCTGAGGATTTTACAAATTTTGTTTTGTTAGCCACTACTACTAATACTTTTTATACACATCAGTTAAATAACACAGTAGCAGGTTGTTATCTTATTAATGCAGTAGATGAAAATGGCAATATTGGCGATTTTGGAGATACCGTTTGTATAGAAAATTGTGCTTTTTATAACTTGCCAAACACTTTTACACCTAATGGAGATGGAGCTAACGATTTGTTTACGCCTTTCCCCGGTTGGAGATTTGTAGAAAGTATAGAAATGAAAATATTTAACCGCTGGGGAAATTTGGTGTGGCAAACAGAAAATCCTAACATAAACTGGGATGGTACAGACCAAGAATCTAAAAAAGATTTGAATGATGGTGTATATTTATACAGTGGATTTTACTTTGTAAGAAAAAGTGATGGTACACTTATAAAAAATCCATTGCCTCACGATGACAAAGGAGGTGGTTTTATTCATTTGATACGCACAAAATAATAAAAACTCTAACGACCAAAGACTAAAGTCCAACGACTAAAAACCATATAAATGTTTACAGGAATTATTGAAACACTTGCCGAACTTGTTCACATTAAAAAAGAACAGGAAAATGTGCATTTTACTTTTAGGTCTGCTTTAACATCGGAGCTAAAAATAGACCAAAGTGTGGCTCATAATGGCGTATGCTTAACAGTAGTGGCAATAGAAGAAGATAAATATACCGTTACCGCTGTAGAAGAAACTTTGCAAGTTACAAATCTTGGAAATTTGAAAGTAGGAGATAAGGTCAATTTTGAACGTTGTATGCTTATGAATGGCAGATTAGACGGACATATAGTTCAAGGACACGTTGATGCCACAGGAAAATGTCTTGTAAAAGAAGAAAACGAGGGAAGTTGGCGTTTTGTGTTTTCGTATAAAGCAACGCCACAGCATTTAATAGTAGAAAAAGGTTCTATAACCGTTAATGGCATTAGCTTAACAGCTTTTAATGTGAGCAATAGTAGTTTTGAAGTTGCCATTATTCCATATACTTATGAGCATACCAATTTTCATACTATAAAAATAGGAGATTCCGTAAATTTAGAATTTGACATTATAGGCAAATACATTGCACGTATGCAAGAATTCAAAAAATAGTATAACTATCTGTTATTACACTAATAGTTTATGCTTTAAGGTAGCATCTTGGGACGTTTAAATAGTTGTAGTTACAGTTTGTGTTCTTTTTACCTTTGTCTTGACACAAAGGTAACCAAAGGTCAAGACTGTAATCAAAAACACTAAAATGCTATAAAACAGACGAGGACAAATTAATGTATGCTCAATTTTAGTTTTCCTAAAGTATTTTCACTTGTAGGAGCATACTAATTTGTCTGTTTATTGTTTTATAATTTCATTCATTTTGGATGTCTGTTTTACACCATTTCTTAACGTATTTTTGATTAAGGTCAGGTAAAAGTGCACCTTAAGTTTGCAAGCGGGGCACCCATTAACCGAAAACTCCGTAAAAAATCATCATATCAGGGGCGTCATTCCATAAAATTTTGTAGTGAAACGGAAAAATTTATATGGAATCCCAAATTCCTTTTACGAAAACAATTATTAAATTGATGTTCCGAATACCTATAAAGTTATAATGGGTCGCTGAAAACTTAGTGCGATTCTTTTGTAACTTTTCTTCTAAAGAAAAGTTAATGTAAAATACTTCATGGGTATTTTTACGGATAGTCATAAAAAATAGTATTTACTATTTTTATTGCTTGTTTTACTCTTTCTATATTTAGTTTATCAATAATGTTATATTTATAATGGTAAAAGTTTAGGTGTTTTTCAAATAAATTAAACAAAGTCAATCTATCATTTTCATTTTGGCGAAGTCCGTCATTTATCCAAGGTGTGTTAGGGTAGAGTAGTAGTGTATGCGTATATGGTTTGGTTTCTATGTAGTTTTCTATAAATTTTGGGGTTTTCATATTGTAAAACTCAAACCAAATTTTAAAATTGATAGCATCGGTATCATAAAATACTAATTTAGGCTTCAATTTTAATGCATCTTTTTCCATTTTAATTTGCTTTTTAGCCATTATTTCTACATCTTTTTGAGAGTAATTTGTACCAATATCTTTTAAATATTCTCGGGCATATTCTTTTACTAAAGGTGCATTGTAGTGTTTGGCTAAAGCAACTGTTAATTCCGATTTTCCACTGCTTTCAGGACCTGTTATGGCTATTGCAATTGTTTTTTCCATTGTATATACCCAAAGATAGCAAAAGCTGTGTAGCACAAGTAAAGAATAAAGTAAAAATACATGTCTTTATATAGCATCATGCCGGCAATAGTTAAATCAATAGGTATCCAAAAAATCCAATTTTCTAACTTTTTTTTTGCGGCTAAATATGTGGCTACAATGGCAAATCCATTAGTTAAAGCATCTACAACAGGTATAGAGCTTTTAAAATAATTTAATGGAAAATAAAAAACAACGGAAACCAATATACTTGCCAAAATAGCAAAAGCAATATCATTTAGTTTCATATTAGAAACTGTAAAGTTTTGTGTCCTATTTTTAGTCCAATTGTACCAACCATAAATTGAAATAATAACGTAAATAAACTGCAAACTCATTTCGCCATATATTTTACTTTCATAGCAAGAATAAGCATATAAAATAACTGCAAGAATGCCCACCGGCCAGCTTAGCCAGTTCTCTTTTATCATTAAAATTACGTAGCTTATTCCTGTTACTAATCCTAATATTTCAATAATTAATAAGTAATTATGCATATTTTTTATTGTTAAGTAATTTTGGCATTATATTTGGTAAAATGTGTATAGTATAACTATTTTGATGTATTATTATGAAGTTAATTGTTTATTCTTTACCCTACAAAGTTACTAATGAAGCCGATAAAATCAACCATTTATTTAATGAAGGACTAAAAGAGTTTCATTTAAGAAAACCAACTTTAAAAAAGCAAGAAATAGAAGAATTAATATTAAATATTGATTCAAAATATTGGAGCAAAATAATTATACACTCAAACTATCACTTAGCTAAAAAGTATAATTTAAAAGGTATTCATGTGTCCAATAATTTTTTTGATGGAGTAGTAGGTATTTTTCGTAAAATTCAATACCAATCTATAAAAACGGTTTATACGTCAGTTTTTTCATGTAAAAAAATAAAAGCGATAAAATTTTCCTTTAATAAGGTTTTTTTAGGACCTTTATACAAACATTTTTCAGCTACTCAAACAGTGCCAAACTTTAATATTTTTGAGCTAAAAGAGGTTTTACAGCATTCAAATTATCCAATAGTAGCCATGGGAGGCGTTAATATTAACAACTATAATGAGCTTAGCAATCTTAACTTTGAAGGTGTTGTTTTACAATCTGCTATTTGGAAATCTGATGATTATATAAATGCCTTTAATGCGTTTATGTTGAAAAATGGCAAAACTAATTTTGATACGAACAAAAATAAAATGATAATTAGTTAAAACGCTATTTTAACTTTATCATTTTCACATTCTATTTTAACTTTTTTCCCAAAAATTAAAGCTCTGTTGTCGGTAATGTGTCCCACAGGCACATCAAAAATAACAGGATAGCCAAATTCTTTGCTGTGTTCTAAAACAATTTCTTCGGCAGTTTTACCATAGGGAATTGTATTGTCATTCATAGCTGTCATTCCGCCTACTAAAAGTGCTTTTAATTTACTTAATTTTCCGGCTCTTTTTAATGCCATCATCATTCGGTCAATATGATATAAATATTCATCTAAATCTTCAATGAAAAGTATTTTATTATCGGTATTTATACCTGATTTAGTACCCAAAATACTGTACAAAATAGATAAATTTCCACCTACTATTATGCCTTCAGCACTACCTAAAATACTTTCTTTTCTTGTTTTAAAATTGATATGATATGTTTTGCCAAACAAGGCATTTTTTAAGGAATTTATGCTTTCCTCTGTATTATTTTCAAAATTTATAGGCATTGTGGCGTGCAATGTTTGATAACCCAAATAGGTATTAATGTGAGCGTGCAATATAGTAACATCACTATAACCCACAATCCATTTGGGATTCAAATTAAACAATGAGAAATCTAAAAAATCTAATATTCTTACTGTACCGTAGCCACCTCTGGCACAAATAATGGCTTTAATATTTTTGTTATCTAACATTTGCTGAAAATCTTTGGCTCTTTGCTGGTCTGTTCCAGCAAATTGATGATACGCTAAGCCAATAGTTTTCCCCAATGTTACTTTTAAACCCCAACTTTCAAAAAGCTTTATTGCATAGGCAATTTCATCTTTATTTATCTTTCTGGCAGTGCTAACTATGGCTATTTCATCGCCTGTTTTTAAGCTTGGAATTTTCTTTAGCATTAATTTATTTTAATTTCTTTCGCAATTTCGCTACAATATGTGCAATTTTGCAAGTCAAAGCAAAAAAATATATGAACAATCCGCAACGCTATACTATAACTGCTGCTCTTCCGTATGCTAATGGGCCATTGCATATAGGGCATATAGCCGGAGCTTATTTGCCTGCCGATATTTATGCACGTTATAAACGTTTGCAGGGAAATGATGTAGCGTTTATTTGTGGAACAGACGAGCATGGTGCCCCTATAACCATACGTGCCAAACAAGAAAATGCTTCGCCACAAGAAATAGTAGATAAGTATCATTATCAAATGAAAGAAAGCTTTGATAAATTAGGTATTTCTTTTGATATTTTCCATAGAACATCTGCTGAATTGCATCACAAAACAGCACAAGAGTTTTTTTTGGATTTATACAACAAAGGCTTTTTTGAAAAGAAAGAGACAGAGCAATTTTATGATGAAGAATTTAATCAATTTTTAGCCGATAGATATATAAAAGGAGAGTGCCCAAAATGTGGTAATAAAGAAGCTTATGGCGACCAATGTGAAAAATGTGGAAGCACTTTAAGCCCTATGGAGTTGATTAATCCAAAATCGGTATTAAGTGGTAAAAAACCTATTTTAAAAAAGACGGCACATTGGTATTTGCCATTAGATAAAGATGAAGAGTGGCTAAAAAAGTGGATTAATGAAGGGGTTTTAGACGGAGAAAAGCACCACAATCCTGAAGATTGGAAAAAAAATGTGATGGGGCAAGTAAATAGCTGGCTTAATGACGGTTTGCAACCACGAGCTATTACCCGCGATTTAGAATGGGGTGTAGATGTGCCGAAAGAAGTGCCGGGACATGAAAATAAGAAATTGTATGTGTGGTTAGATGCACCTATTGGCTATATTTCTGCTACTAAACAGCTGGCTTTAGAAGGAAAAATTGAAGATTGGAAACCCTATTGGCAGGATAAAAAAACCAATTTAATTCATTTTATAGGAAAAGACAATATAGTTTTTCATACCATTATATTTCCTTCCATATTAAAAGGGAAAGGAAATTATATTTTGCCTGTAAATGTACCGGGCAATGAATTTATGAATTTAGAAGGCGATAAAATTTCTACTTCAAGAAATTGGGCTATTTGGGTACACGAAATAGTAGATGAATTTCCGCAACTAATAGATGCTTTTAGATATGTAATTTGTGCCAATATTCCCGAAACAAAAGATTCAGAATTTACTTGGAATGATTTTCAAACAAGGGTAAATAGCGAGTTGGTAGCAGCTTTGGGCAATTTTGTAAACAGAATAATGGTGCTTAATAAAAAGTATTATGATGGCGTTTTGCCAAACGCAACTTTAAGTGCCGGAGTTAAAAATAATGTAGAAGAAGCCATAGGAAATATAAAAGCAGAAATAGAAGAAAAAATAGATGCTTTTAAATTTAGAGATGCTTTAGATGTGCTAATGAAATTAGCAAGAAATGCCAATAAGTTTTTGACAGATTACGAGCCGTGGAAACTAATTAAAACAGATGAGCAAACTACAAAAGAAGTAATGTATGCTTGTACACAAATTGTTGCAAATATGGGTATTCTTATGCAAGTATTTATGCCCGAAAGTGCAAAAAAGATATTTGACATGTTAAATATAAATGCTCCAAAATGGGATAAACTCGGCAGTTTAAATATAGTAGATGGAGGACATCAATTAAATGAAAATCAGTTACTTTTTGAAAAAATTGACGATGAATTTGTAGTTGCACAAATAGAAAAACTACACCAATCTAAAAAAACAAATAAAAAATACGCACCAGTGAAAGATACTATACAATTTGATGATTTTAGTAAGTTAGATATACGTTTAGGCACCATAATTGAAGCCGAAAAAATAAAAAAAGCAGATAGATTGCTTAAACTTACGGTAGATTTAGGTTTTGAAACCAGAACGATAGTTTCGGGTATAGCCGAGCATTTTACACCGGAAGATGTAGTGGGCAAACAAGTGCAAGTATTGGTAAATTTAGCTCCGAGAAGCATGCGAGGCGTAGAATCGCAAGGTATGATATTATTTGCCGAAAACATGGAAGGCAAGTTAATTTTTGTTACTCCTACAGAGCAAACCGATAATGGAACTGCTGTAAGTTAATTTAATGTTGTTTTTTTATTAAATAATTCCTTACATTTATAGGCAAAAAATTAAGCCTATGAAATTTTTATATTCTCTAATTGCATTTTCTTTTGCCATTACATGTATGCAGGCACAAACTTGTGCTGGCAGATATCAGAGTGATATTTTTACCAATGTAGATGTTACTACTTACGATTATGGCAGTGCCGTTAACATGGCAGGCAATACACAAGTGCTAAAACTTGATTTATATACACCTGTTGGCGATACAGCTACAGACAGACCTGTAGTTATTTTATGCTTTGGAGGGTCGTTTTATGCGGGAAGCAGAACATCTAGCGAATTGGTAACTATAGCAACAAGTTTAGCAAAAAAAGGCTATGTAGCAGCTTCTATAGACTATAGGTTGGCATCAAGTATGTTTGATTTAATAAGTGAAGAAACTATGGTAAAAGTAGTTTTTGGAGCTGTACAAGACGGCAAAGCGGCTATTAGATATTTTAGAAAAAACTTTGACGAAGGCAATTCTTTTGGCATAGATGCCGATCAAATATTTATAGGAGGTACATCTGCCGGAGGTATTCTGGCTATCAACTTAGCTTATGTAGATTCATTAGGTAAATTACCTACAACATGGCAAGATTGGGCATGCGAAATAGGTGGAATGGAAGGTAATAGCGGAAATCCGGGGTATTGTTCTTATGTAAGTGGCGTATTTGGTTTTGCAGGAGCAGTGGGAGACACCTCATATATTAATGCTAATGATGTTCCGTTTTATGGTTGTCATGCTACGGGAGACCAAACCGTACAATACGGATATGGAGCACCACTTAATGGATTGGCACCGGTAAGTTTATATGGTAGTGGCAATATAGGAACCAGATTAAATAATTTGGGTGTTTATAATTGGTTAGATACATACAACGGTTCAGAACATCCGCCTTTTGGCAATGGAGGATTAGCAACTACCAATAGCAATTTAACTTCGTTTTTATATAACATTTTAGATTGCAATCCCAGCAACATGAAAAAAGCATATCAACAAGGATGCTCATCTTTAACAAGTCCAACCTCCCTAAATGAGGTATTGCTTAATCTACCGTTAGATAATGACAGCAGTCAGAGTTATTCTGCCACAGAACTTGTTTGGAATACAATGGAATGCGATTATGCCTACTATGAAATAGAAATAGATACAAATGAATTTTTTACTCAGAATCCCAACATATATAGTAGTACATCTCAAAATTATAACTTATCTAACTTAGAGCCAAACACTACCTATTATTGGCACGTTAGAGGATCAAATGATAATGTTAATTATGATAATTGGAGTGATACGTATAGCTTTAAGACCATTAGTGAACAAAATTTTTATTTGATTTCACCAAGTAATAATTCATTTGGATTGGATTATGATTCTCTTTATTTTGATTGGTCAGATGACTCTAGCAATGTTGATGGTTACGTAATTTATTTAGATACGGTTTCTGATTTTAGTAGTGCTTATGCTCAAATCATTTCTAATGTAAATTCTTCAAATTATGTATTTGATTCTTTAGCATCCGGACAAGATTATTATTGGAAAGTTGTTTCTGTTCAGTCAGATACTTCGGGAGGAACTGTAAATGTTAGTAGTTCAACATGGAAATTTAGAACAAAAGATTTAACAGGCATTGGTGTAATTAATTGCCCACTAGGCCTACCGGGTTGGAATATTTTCCCTAATCCTACAGAGAATGTATTAAATATAGAGTACGAAAACCATGTAATAGACCAATTATATATTTATAATGTAGTAGGAAATCAAGTTTTTGAAACCAAAGGAATAGAAAATAGAGCTACAACAATAGATGTAAGTAATTTTTCAAAAGGTGTTTATTACATAAAAGCATTTACTGAAGGGCAGTGGGTGCAAGATAAGTTTATAGTGAAGTAAATATTTTATACCGATTAGGAATATATAATAGTCCAATCTCAGCTTCGCCTTATTGTACTAAATATATTATACACAATATAAATTAACATATAGTATAATGCCGTTTTGATAGCCGTTTAGAACAAGCATTGGTCTATTACGGATATCCATGCGGTATTGCTCTATCGGTATTTACTATTGTAAAACACAAAATAGATTAGACTATTTTGTGTTAACAATTGGTATAAGATTATACTAACAGAGTTAATTTATAAAGCTTTTAATGAAAAAAATATTTGTTTTTTTTATAAAAAGTAAATTTAATTTGTAGTTTTGCATAAAATAATAAGATCATGAATAAAAAATTACTTTTACTATTGTTTATCTTGTACATAATAGGACTATCGGAAGCTCAAAATTTAGTTCCAAATCATAGTTTTGAAACTCAGTCTGGTTGTCCGTCAGTAAGTGAGATTACTGTTGCAGAATACTGGAATTCTCCTACTTCAGGAACGCCTGATTTGTTTAACTCTAATTGTCCATCTCAAAACTCTTCTGCACTGACAGGAATAGGAAGTGCTGGATTTTATGCTTATTCTAAGTTTCCTAACAACAGGGAGTATATACAGGTTAGATTGAATGAATCTTTAATACAAGGTCATACATATTGTGTAGAATTTAATGTTAAAAGAACAAATTTCTTATACGGAATTGGGGGGATAGGTGCATATTTTGATACAGATTCCACATTTATAACACAGACATCAGTTTTAAATTTAGTGCCACAAGTTGAAAACCCTCTATCAAATATATTAGGTGGAACAGTGTGGATTTCTATCTCAGATTCTTTTTTAGCACAAGGAGGAGAGGAGTATATGATCATTGGAAATTTTCAAAATGATGTTAATACTCAATTAAGCATTGAAAATGCGAATAGTACGGATTCAATTGCATATTATAAAATAGATGATATATCAGTGGTGGATTGTACTTCTCAGGATACTACAAGCATTAGGGAGCTTGCTGAAGTAGCTAAAATGTATCCTAATCCATCGTCAAGTCAAATACATATTGATTTTAAAAATTCAAATTCATCTTTTGATGTTAAGCTATATAGTGTGATAGGCGTTGAAGTTACTAATTATACGAATGTACGTGATTATATCAATATTGATGTTGCTGAGTTTCAAAATGGATATTATAGTCTTCAATTAATTGAAGGCACTAAAACATATCAATCAACTTTAATTATTAAACACTAAAAATTATATAATGAAAAACAGAATTATTTACATACTAACTATAATATTAGCTATCGGATTGTTATCTTGCGGAAACAATAATAATAGTACACCAAATCAATCAACAGGTGATTATTACCCAACAGCTATAAATAATACATGGTACTATTATAATGGGGATACAACCGTTAATAAATTTATATCCTTAGATGTTTTTAATGGTAAAAATTATTATAAGCAAAATACCTATTATGGTACTACTCAGCAGGGTTCAAATATTGCAGCTAAAATTTGGATAAACAAAGATAATGGCGATTATGTAGGTAGAATGGACTTTTCTGGAGATAACGAATATTATATGATGGAAGTAGATGAGCCAGTTGAAACAATTTTTTTGAAAGACTATTTAAATGCTGGAGATTCTTGGACAGAAAATATAAATTATACACTTTCTTATACTCCTATGCAAAGTTATTTACCGCCATACCCAGATGTAACAGTAAATATGGAATACAAATATACAATTGTAGAAAAGGGAGCAAGCTATACTATTGCTGGACAATCGTATAATGATGTTATACAAATAAAACTTGATGCTAAAGATTATAGCACTTCCTATATTGCTACTACGTATGCATTTTATGCTAAAGATGTAGGAATTATTAGAACAATTGATGATAATGGTACAGGAAATTTATTTAATTATCAGTTGTATTAAGAATTTATTTCAAAAAATACCCAAATTCATGTAATACTATTAAAAACTCCAATAGGATATGTCCTATTGGAGTTTTTAATGTTATACTGTTAATAGCCTAATATTGGCTTCTGCTTATTGTACTAATGTATTATTTTAAGCTTTATATTTTGTTTACTACATTCCTAAAAGCACATCTATAGGATCTTCGCCTAAAAGCATTTTTTCTGGATTTTCTAAGTAGTCTTTTACTTGCACTAAGAAACTTACCGACTCTTTTCCGTCTATTATACGGTGGTCGTAGCTTAGGGCTAAGTACATCATGTTTTTAACTACTACTTTCCCGTTTTCTACCATTGGGCGTTCTTCTATTTTGTGCATACCCAAAATGGCACTTTGTGGTGGGTTAATTATAGGTGTAGAAAGCAATGAACCAAAAATACCGCCATTAGTAATGGTAAATGTACCTCCAGTCATTTCTTCCATAGTTAGCTCTCCGTCTCTGCCTCTCACGGCTAAGCGTTTTACTTCTTTTTCTATACCGTCCATGCTTAAAGATTCGGCATTTCTAATTACAGGTACTACTAAACCTTTAGGTGTAGAAACAGCAATAGAAACATCTACAAAATCATGATAAACTATATTGCCACCGTCTAAATCTAAACGGGCATTTACAGCCGGGAATTTTTGTAAAGCTAAAGCACAAGCTTTTGTGAAAAATGACATAAAACCAATGCCTACACCGTATTTTTTATAGAAAGTATCTCTATATTTTGCTCTTATGGCTAAAATAGGATCCATATCTACTTCGTTAAAAGTAGTAAGCATAGCGGTTGAATTTTTAGCATATACTAATCTTTCCGATATAGTTCTACGCAAACGGCTAAGTCTTTCTGCTCTTTCTTCTCTTGAAAATGCTTTGCCACTATCTAACATTGCCACAGCACCTTGTTGTATAGTTGCTGTTCCGTTTTCTATAGCTTTTATTACATCTTCTTTAGTTACTCTGCCACCTGTACCTGTACCTACTATAAAAGCAGGGTTAACTTCATGCTCAGCTGCTATTTTGGCAGCAGCAGGAGATGGGAAACCTTTAGCATAAGTAGTAGATGTGTTAGAGCTTTCTTCTTTTTTTGGAACTTCTTTAGTTTCCTTTTTAGCTTCTTCTTTTGCAGGCTCTTTTTTATCTTCTACTTTAGTTTCTTCTTTTTTAGTACTTCCGGCAGGAGCTTCTGCACTAGTGTCTATTCTACATATTAAAGCACCTATTGCTAAATCTTCGCCTTCAGCGGCTACAAATTCTATTTTCCCACTTTGCTCGGCATATAATTCTTGCGAAGCTTTGTCTGTTTCCATTTCTACAATGGCTTGATCCATTTCTACATAATCTCCATCTTCTACCAGCCATTGTGCTAAGGTTACTTCTGTAATAGATTCTGCCAAATTTGGCACTTTCATTTCTATAATCTTTGACATAATTATTTTTGTTTTCCGTTAAAAGCTCTATTTAATAAATCTTCTTGTTCTTGTTTATGTTGTTTTTTATATCCCGTAGCTGGCGATGCACTGCATTTTCGTGCTACACATTCCATTGGATATTTTTTGTAGTATCGGCTTAGCAAATAACTCCATGCTCCCATATTTTCGGGTTCTTCTTGTACCCAAACTACTTCGGCTTTTTTGTATTTATCTAAAATTCTTTCTAAATACATTTCATTAATAGGGTATAGCTGTTCTAATCTTACTATAGCCACATCATCTCTGTTTTCGTTTTCTTTCTTTTCTAATAAATCAAAAGAAACTTTGCCCGAGCATAACAATAAGCGTTTTACTTTGCTTACGTTTTTATCAGTAACATGTGGGTCGTCTAAAATTTCTTTAAAAGTACCTTTAAACAAATCATCAATAGGAGATGCTGTTCGTGGATGACGCAATAATGATTTTGGCGACATATTGATTAATGGTTTCCTAAAATCCCATTTTTGTTGTCTTCTTATAGCGTGAAATAAGTTAGCGGAATCGGTAATATTAGTAATAACTACATTGTTTTCTGCTGCCATTTGCAAAAATCTCTCTAATCTGGCACTTGAGTGCTCTGGTCCTTGACCTTCGTAGCCGTGAGGGAGTAGCATAACTAAACCGCTATATCTGTTCCATTTGCTTTCTCCTGCTATAATAAATTGGTCTATCATAGCTTGTGCTGTGTTAGAAAAATCGCCAAATTGTGCTTCCCAAATAACTAATGAGTTAGGGCTGGCAAGTGAATAACCATATTCAAAACCTAAAACGGCATATTCAGAAAGATGAGAATTGTAAATAAAAAACCTACCTTGCTTATCTTGTATTTCTGAAAGTCTGTTATATTCTTCGCCTGTTTTTTCATCAGAAATAACAGCATGGCGGTGCGAAAATGTACCTCTTTTAACATCTTGACCGCTCATTCTTACATCATTGCCTTCCATTAGTATAGAACCATAAGCCATTAATTCAGCAGCTGCCCAATCTACAGAGTTGTTTTCTTGCATTACTTCTCTTCTGTTTTCAAGGTATTTCTGCACTTTTCTAAGTGGATGAAAACCTTTTGGATAAGAAATTAATGCTTTTATAATTTTTGTAGCATTAGCTTTAGTAATACTTGTTTTTGGCGAAGACTGAAAATCTTTATAAGTAGAAGCACGCAGTTTTTGCCATGCCAATTCCGGAGCTTGTGGTTTGTATTCTGCTTTTTTCTCTTTTACTCTGTCTAATCTGCTTTGTAGTTCGTCCCAAAATTCTTGGTCAAGCTGTTTAGCTAATTCTTTGCTTACATCTTTATGATTTGATAATTTTTCAAAATAAATATCTCTCGGATTTTTATGTTTGTTTATTAAATCGTAGAGTAGTGGCTGCGTATATTTAGGATCATCGGCTTCGTTATGTCCGTGTTTTCTGTAGCAAACCATATCTACAAATATATCTTTGTTAAATTTTTGGCGATATTCTGCTGCCATTTCTGCTACATATATAACCGCTTCTATATCATCTCCATTTACTTGCAGTATTGGAGCATTTACCGTTTTGGCTATACTACTACAATAATCGGAAGAACGGGCATCGTCAAAATCTGTAGTGAAACCTATTTGATTATTAATAACAAAATGTATGCTTCCTCCGGTATAATATCCTTTAAGTAGGCTCATTTGCAAGGTTTCGTACACAATGCCTTGCCCAGCCACAGCTGCATCGCCATGTATAAGTAAAGGTAATATTCTGTCGTATTCAGAGTTGTAAATGTCATCTGCTTTGGCTCTTGAAAAACCTTCTACCACGGGGTCAACGGCTTCTAAGTGCGAAGGATTTGGCATTAATTCTAAATGTATTTCTTTATTATCGGGCGTTTTATGAGTAGAGCGGAAACCTAAGTGATACTTTACATCTCCATCGCCCATTGTTTTTTGAGGTTCATTGCCTTCAAATTCGTCAAAAATCTCATCATAAGTTTTGCCCAATATATTAGTCAGTACATTTAAACGTCCACGGTGTGCCATGCCTATAACTACTTCTTCTACAGGCGTATCGGTAGTAGCTGCTTTGTTAATTATAGCTATTAGGGCTGGGATTGTAGTTTCTCCACCTTCTAAAGAAAATCTTTTTTCGCCAATAAATTTTTTACCTAAAAACTCTTCAAAAACTACAGCTTTGTTTAAGTTTCTAAATATATCTATCTTCTTATCTAAAGGAAAATCATAGCTTAAATAATCTTTTTCTATTTTTTGCCTAAGCCATTTTATTTCTTCTGTTTCTCTAACATAATTGTACTGAAAACCTATGGTTCGGCAGTATATTTTTTGCAATTGTTCTATAATTTTTTCAAGCGTAGCTTTGCCTATGCCTATAAGTTCTCCAGCTAAAAATTCTTTTTTTAAGTCTTTGTCTGTTAGTCCAAAATTGCTTAAATCTAAATTGGCATGTCTGTCTTTTCTTTTTCTAATAGGATTGGTGTTTGCCACCAAATGTCCATTGTTTCTGTATGCTTCTATAAGCTGAAAAACTTTTATTTCATCAGAAGAAATAGAACCACTGCTTAAATTATCGGCACTATAATTTTGTGTTGCAAATTCAAAACCTTCAAAGAATTTTCTAAACTCGGGATCTATTGAATTTTTATCCTTTAAATAGTCGTTATACAAGTTTTCAATGTAATCAGGGTGGGCATTACTTAAATAAGAAAAATCACTCATAAATTGTGTTTCAAAAATATTAGGTTGCAAATATCATATTTTTTTGTGGCAATAGGGAATATAAAACAATGAATATTAACATTCGGTTCGTTAATAATAGTAAAGTGTAAGGATAATAAAATATTAGATAAAAATTTTGGAAATAAAATGAAATAGACTTACATTTGCACTCCGTTAATAAAAGGAATAATATAAATGGCAAATATTAAATCAGCAAAAAAGAGAATTAGAAAGTCTGCTAAGCAAAGATTAGAAAACAGATACTACGGCAAAACTATGCGTAATGCTGTACGTAAAATTAGAGCTACGAAAGAGAAAGGCGAAGCAGAAAAAGAACTTCCTAATGTAATTTCTATTATAGATAAAGTTGCTAAAAGAAATCAAATACATAAAAATAAAGCAGCTAACTTAAAATCTAAGTTAACTAAGTACGTAAACGCTTTATAGTAATACACAATACGGATATTATTAAATAGGGTTCTGAAATTTTTCAGAACCCTATTTTTGTTATATCTTTTAACTATCTACACCTTTAAGTTTTCTCTTTGCTAAACCTGCCGATATACTTGGAAAATGCTTGTTTACTATGTAAAAAAAGCGTTCTAAAAACGATGATGGAATAAATAAAAACTGTTTTTTAGCAGTATATGCTTTGTAAATTTTATTGGCAACAATATCTGGACTTAATCCTTCTTCTATAGTATTATCGGTTGTTCCTTTTTGACTGCCATCGGCTACAAGTGCATTTTTGCCTACGTTGGTTTTTACCGCTCCCGGTCGTATCATGGTTATATCAATATTCTTATTTGATAATTCTACTCTTAAAGCCGCAAAATAGCCTTCTACGGCATATTTGCTGGCACAGTAAGCGGTTCTATACGGCAAGCCTGCCACTCCGGCTATGCTGGTTACATTTATATAATGACCCAATTTTTTGTCAATAAAATGGGGGAGTAGTGCTTGGCTTAGTTTTATAGTACCTATCTGATTAACATTAAAAATCTTTTCATAAACTTCAAAAGAAGAGTTTTGAGCTAAGCTACGCTGAGAAATTCCTCCGTTATTAATCAATACATCAATTTTGCCAAATAAATTAATGGCTTCCTTAACCGTTGTTTCAATTTGATTATGATTTCCTAAATCAAAAGCAAGCAATTTAATGTTGTCGGTATTTTTGCAGTTGGATTTTACTTTTTCTAAGTCGGCTATTTTTCGCGAACTTAAAATAACTTGGTAGCCTTCTTTACTAAATTTATATACCAACTGTTCGCCAATGCCGGACGAAGCTCCTGTTATCCAAACAACCTTGCTCATTTTACTTAAAATAATCCGTAAAGTTCTGCTTGAACTTTATTGTAAATAGATGTTATATCTTCTTGATTTTCAACAAAGTTCAAATCATCACAATCTATAATTAATACTTTTCCTTGTTTGTAATTTTTAATCCATGATTCGTAAAATTCATTTAAACGTTTTAAATAATCTAAACGAATATTATCTTCATAATCTCTACCTCTTTTTTGAATATTATCAACTAATTTAGGGATAGAATTTTTTAAATAAATTAATAAATCCGGAGCTTTTATTTGAGAAATAATGGTATTGTACAAACTCTTATAATTATCAAAATCTCTGCTTGACATTAAGCCCATTTTATGCAAGTTCGGAGCAAAAATTTCGGCATCTTCATAAATAGTTCTATCTTGTATTACCGTTTTAGGATTGTTTTTTATTTCAATAATTTGTTGATAGCGACTATTTAAAAAATAAATTTGAAGGTTGAAAGACCAGCGTGGCATATCATCGTAAAAATCGTTTAAATATGGGTTGTTTTCAACATCTTCAAACTGTGCTTCCCAATTATACTGTTTAGCCAACATACTTGTTAATGTTGATTTTCCTGCTCCTATATTTCCGGCAACAGCTATGTGATTAATTTTCTTTTCTGACATAAAATTCTATTTAAAATAATTAAAACCCATGATATCTCTAACTCCTTCTATGGTTTCTTTTGCATTTTTTTTGGCTTTGGCTACGCCATGTTCTAAAACTTCTTTTAGGTATTTTTCGTTTGCTCTTGTTTCTATAATACGCTCTCTTATTGGTGCTAAAAAAGAGTTGGTATCTGTAGCTAATTGCTTTTTAAAATCTCCGTATCTAATGGTGCAATCATTATATGCATCATCAAATTGTTGGTAGGTTTCTTCAGAGGAAACATGCTTCATTAAAGTAAATAAATTAGCTATCTCTTGCGGTTTTTCTTGATTTTTTTCTGTAGGACCAGCATCTGTTTTAGCTTTTTTATACTTTTTTAAAATAGTGGCTTCATCATCGGTTAAAAATATGGCATTGTTGCCATCTGCATCGCTTTTGCTCATTTTTCCCGTACCGTTTAATCCGGGTATTTTAACTAAATCGCCTTCAAAACTAAATGCTTGAGGCTCCGGAAAAAAATCGGTATTATAAACATGATTAAATCTATTGGCAAAAGTACGTGTCATTTCTAAATGTTGCTCTTGGTCTTTGCCTACAGGCACGTATTTGGCTCTGTGTATTAATATATCGGCTGCCATAAGCGTAGGGTAGGTAAGCAAGCCTGCATTTACAGTAACACCTTTAGCTCGTATTTTTTCTTTAAAAGAAGCTGTTTTTTCCAATTCGCCTTTGTGGGCAAACATATTTAAGTACAAATACAACTCGGCTATTTCACCCATACTGCTTTGCAAAAAAATAGTTGCTTTTTCAGGATTAATTCCAACACCCAAATAATTAGCTAACACATCTTTTACATTATGTTGAAGTTCAATAGGATTATGATTTGTAGTAAGCGTGTGCCAATCTGCAATAAAAAAATAGCAGTTGTAATCATTTTGCATTTTCACAAAATTAATAGCAGCACCAAGGTAATTGCCTAAATGCAATTTGCCCGAAGAACGCATTCCACTAAGCACAATTTCTTTATTCATTAAAAAACTTCATTTTTTTGAAACGCTAATTTATAAAATATTCAAAGAATAAAGTCTGTTTAAATTGTATTTGTTGATATAGATGCAAATATTACTTAAAAAGATGTACGGCAATACATTTGTTAAATTAACTTTCTTACATTTGTAATATGAAAATAGACGAAACTTTAATTGACCGTTTAGCTGTTTTATCTAAGTTAGAATTTAATGCTACAGACAAAGCTGAAATTCAAAAAAATCTGAATAATATATTAAAATTGGTAGAAAAACTGCAAGAAGTAGATACCGAAGGTGTAGAGCCATTAATATATATGAATGAGGATATTGATGTGTTTAGAGAAGATAAAGTAATAGAAACAATTTCTAAACAAGAAGCCTTAAAAAATGCTCCAAGCAAAGATTCTGACTATATTAAAGTGCCAAAAGTAATTAGCAAGTGAAAATAATAGAACTAAATGATGTAAAGAAAATTTACAAAATGGGTTCGCAAATTATCAAAGCTTTAGCGGGCGTAAGTTTTAATATTTATCAAAATGAATATGTAGCTTTAATGGGTCCTTCTGGCTCGGGAAAATCTACTTTAATGAATATGTTGGGCTGTTTAGATACGCCTACTTCGGGTTCGTACATACTTAATGGTACAGCTGTAGAAAGTATGACAGAAGATGAACTGGCTCATGTACGAAACAAAGAAATAGGTTTTGTTTTTCAAACTTTTAATTTATTGCCTCGTTTGTCTTCTTTAGAGAATGTAACCTTACCATTAATTTATGCCGGTATGTCTAAAAAAGAACGCTTAGAACGCGGAGAAGAAGTAATGGATATGGTAGGGCTAAAAGATAGAATGCATCATAAACCCAATGAACTTTCGGGTGGGCAAAGGCAAAGAGTAGCCATAGCCAGAGCTTTAGTTAATAAGCCTTCAATAATACTTGCCGATGAACCTACAGGAAATTTGGATACTAAAACTTCTTATGAGATTATGAATATTTTTGGAGAAATTCAAGCACAAGGCAATACGGTTATTTTAGTTACTCACGAAGAAGATATTGCATTGTACGCTAAAAGAGTTATACGATTAAGAGATGGCTTAGTAGAAAGTGATATGCTTAATGAGACAGTTGAACAATGACTAATGTAGCAATAGATAGAATTTGGAACACAAGAAAAGCAAATAAATAAAAAAGATATGAGAATAACCGAAGGAATGTTGCGTGAAGACGCACTAAAAGATAAAGTAATAGTAGTAACAGGCGGTGGCTCCGGTTTAGGAAAAGCTATGACTAAGTATTTTATGCAATTAGGAGCTAAAACCGTAATAACAAGCCGTAGATTAGAACTACTACAAGAAACAGCTAAAGAAATAGAGCAAGAAACAGGCAGTGAGTGTTTGCCCGTAAAATGCGATGTGCGAAATATTATAGAAGTAGAAGCACTTAGAGATGCCGCAATAGAACGATTTGGCAAAGTAGATATTTTATTAAATAATGCGGCAGGAAATTTTATTAGCCCTACGGAACGCTTGAGTGCTAATGCCTTTAAAACTATTATAGACATTGTACTGATGGGTACAGTTAACTGTACTACCACTTTTGGTAAACACTGGATAGAAACCAAACAAGAAAAAGGAAATGTACTAAATATAGTAACTACTTATGCGTGGACAGGTTCTGGCTATGTAGTGCCTTCGGCTTGTGCTAAAGGTGGTGTGCTGGCTATGACACGTTCTTTAGCAGTAGAGTGGGCTAAGTATAATATCCGTTTTAATGCCATAGCTCCGGGTCCATTCCCCACTAAAGGAGCGTGGGATAGATTATTGCCTGGCGATTTAAAAGAGAAAATGGACATTAGCAAGCAAGTGCCATTAAAAAGAGTTGGAGAACATCAAGAATTGGCAAATTTAGCAGCTTATATGGTTTCAGATTTTGCAGACTACATGAATGGCGAATGTGTAACTTTAGACGGAGGAGAATGGCTGCGAGCAGGACAATTTAATGGCTTAAGTATGATACTGGAGGGCATGTGGGATCAGCTGGAAACTATGATTAGAGGTACTAAAGGGAAAAAATAACTTTAAATGATTGCTTACACAACTTACATATAAGGTAAAAGATGAGGCAATGATTTTGTAAGTTCATATTGCTTTCATGAGTAATGCTAAAATATATTTTTAAATTTACGCAATGGTACAGCGTATATTACAATCTACTTTTGTAAAATTTACATCTGTTGTATTTGTTGGCAATGTTGTTTCGCAATTAATAATATTTATAGCTTTTGCTTTATTTGCACGTCATTTTCCTAAAGAAGATATAGGTATTTATACCATCTTTATTTCCCTGTCTATTGTATTGGCTATTATAGCTACAGGACGGTATGAATTGGCAATAATGCTTCCCAAAAAAGATAATGAAGCATTTTCATTATTTAAAGCTTCGGTAGTTTTAGCTGCTGTTTTTAGTATAGTTTTATTTGCCGTAGTTGAATTATTGCCCTTACATCTTTTATTTTCCAATTTTACTACTTTTACCACTTTAAAACCATATTTATATCTTTTGCCTTTAGGTGTTTTTTTTATGGCTTCTTTTCAAAGTTGCTTGTTGTTTAATAACCGATTAGAAAAATATACACAAAATGCTGTTTTAAAAATACTACAAGCTGTTTTAATGCTTTCGTTGAGTTTTTTTTTAGCAAAATATTGTTATTCTGTAGCTACAGCATTAGTATTGGCGTGGGTAATAAGTCAAGCTATAGTTTTAGTTGTAAATTTAGCAATGTATGTGCCTTTTTATAAAAATGGGTATTCATTAGCTCAAACCCAAGAGCTTTTAAAAAAATATAAAAGATACCCTACAATAGCTTTGACTGGAAATTTTGTTGAAACATTAGCCAATGAATTGCCTAATTATATTATACCTACTTTTTATGGAGTAGCTACACAAACTTTGTACGCTTACGGCAATAAAGTGGCAGCAGCCCCAAGAAATTTTATTGCTTCGGCTGTAGGAGATGTTTTTTTTAAAACTTCAAGTGTAATAGCTCATGATAATCCTAATAAACTGTTGCAGCATACTAAAAAAATTACATTAACATTGTTTGTTTTTTCTATTTCTATATATGGCATTGCTATTTTGCTAAGCAAATTTATATTTCCCTTATTCTTTGGGGCAGATTATACGCAAGCCGCATATTATTTTAATTGGATAGCTTTTGCTTCTATTTTTATGTTTGTAAAACAACCTATTTCTACTATTGATGATGTAGTACAAAGGCTGAAACCCACTTTTGTATTTAATATAGTAGCATTAGTTATAAAGTCAATAACGCTTTATTTTGCTGCTTCAAAATTGAATAATCCTATTCATGCTATAGCTATTTATGCGGTTTTAAATGCCATTTTAGCCTTGTTTTGGATATTTTATTTGCACAAAATGGCAAATGATTTTAAAAGTGTACCTTCCTAAAATAGGCAACCATTTTCAATAGAAGATAAATGGATTATAATTTATTTTTCATTTTCTCCGATAAAAAACTATCAATTATAAACTGATTCCACTTAGGAAGTAGTTTCTTGTATTTTTTAAATATACCTGTTCGGGTATAAAATAATTTTTACAAATACACTTTATACCTTTTCGGGTATAATTTCTTAAGTTAGAATGTAATACCGTTTAGATTGTACACCCCCAATATTTATACCGAATATATTTCGTTTGCACAAAACGTAAGATATATATTTTTTATTCTAAAATTTTATTGCAACAATAATCCAAAACTATTAAAACAATCTTCCTTCCTGTGCCGGTGGTGTTTTGCCTAAATGTTTGTATGTTTTTTCTGTTATTTCTCTACCTCGGGGAGTACGTTTTAAATAGCCTTCTTTTATTAAAAAGGGTTCATAAACTTCTTCTATAGTGCCGGCATCTTCGCTTACGGCAGTAGCTATAGTGGTTAGCCCTACAGGCCCTCCGCCAAATTTTTCTAAAATAGCACTCAATATTCTATTATCCATTTCGTCTAAGCCATTTTCATCTACATTAAGGGCATTTAATCCAAATTTTGCTATTTCTAAATTAATTCTTCCATCACCTTTTATTTGTGCAAAATCTCGTATTCTTTTTAGCAATAAATTGGCTATACGGGGTGTGCCTCTGCTTCTTCTTGATATTTCATTTGCCGCAGCTTTATCTATACCTACATTTAATATTTTGGCACTTCTGCTAATTATTCCTGCTAATGTATCTGCATCGTAATACTCCATACGCAAGGTAATGCCAAAACGGCTTCGCAAGGGTGCTGTTAGTAAGCCGGAGCGAGTGGTGGCTCCCACAAGTGTAAAAGGTGCTAATTCTATTTGTACCGTTCGGGCATTGGGTCCTGTATCTATCATTATGTCTATTTTATAGTCTTCCATGGCAGAGTATAAATACTCTTCTATTACAGGACTTAAACGGTGTATTTCATCTATAAATAGTACGTCATTATCATCTAAATTGGTAAGCAAACCGGCTAAATCTCCTGGTTTTTCTAACACAGGGCCAGAAGTTACTTTAACATTTACACCCATTTCTGTGGCTATAATATGCGATAAAGTGGTTTTTCCTAATCCCGGAGGACCATGAAGTAAAACATGGTCTAAAGCTTCATTTCTTAATAAAGCGGCTTTTACAAATATTTCAAGATTTTCAAGTATATGTGTTTGCCCGTCAAAATCTTTAAAACTTTTAGGACGTAATGCTTTATCTACTTCAAGCTCATCTTTTTTCAGATTATTTTTATCGGGATTCAAATTAATATTCATACTAACATAAAGGTAAAAAATTAAAACGGATAACCTATACCAAGGTGGAAAATAATGTTTTCTCTAAACCAACTGTTTTTCCCTACGTTAAATTTAAAATTGTTTAAAGGATAACGGTTTTCGCCATTATACCGAGGGTCTATTAAAGGAAAAGAGAAATCTGTTCTTATTACAAAATAATTAAAGTCTAATCGGATACCTAAGCCTGTGCTTAAGGCTAAACCTCTAATAAAATTTTGCTTGTTTATTTCTCCACCGGGGCGAGCGGTATCTTTTTTTAACAGCCAAATGTTTCCTGCATCAAAAAATACAGCTCCTTTAAACCATTTATATATGCCAAAACGAAGTTCTGTATTGGCTTCTAATTTGAAATCACCGGCTTGGTCAAAAAAGAAATTAGAGTTGGTAATATTGGCGGTGTCGGCATAAGTTCCGGGTCCTAAAGCTCTTAGTTTAAAACCTCTTATACTATTGGCACCACCTACATAAAACTGCTGAAAATACGGAGCAATAGTTGAGTTTCCATAAGGAATTATTACGCCCGAATTGAACCGAGAATGTAGAGATGAATTTTTAGAAAGTCGTAAATTATGAACAATATTAAGCTCAAAACGGGCAAATTGTGAGTACTCCCTGTTCAATATTTTGTATGGTGTAGTATTATTTTTTGCTTGCTTGGTTAATGCCACTATTCCATGTATTAAATTGCCGGCACTAGACACTTTACCTTGAAAAACAAAGTAAGATCTATCTGTGGTAGATTTTAAATTATTGTAGGTAAATGTATAGTTAGAACCTATAATAAACTGTTCTTCAAAACTCCTTTTTAGAGCAGGTATTTCATTTAAACGATCTATAAAACTTTGCTCTTTATTTTGAAGTATAAATACGTTTAAAGCTACAGGATTGTATTGATGACCTATGTTGTTGTTTTTTCGCCAAGTATAGCCAAAATTAAATCCCATATTATGCAATGAATAAAATAAAATTCTTCTTTCAAAATTATACTGTAAGCTGAATTTTGTTTTTATATCGCTAAACTTACTGTATTTTTTTACTTTAAACGGTGCTAAAAATCTGTTTAAGTAATAATTGGTTTCTACTAAAAAATCTAAATTGTTAAGTGGGGGCGTGTTTTTCTTTCCTACGTTAAATTGTAAACCTGTAGATATTTTAAACTCAAATAAATCGGCTGCTTTAAATATATTTTTGTTTTGGTAAGTAAAACTTACTGATGTTCCCGTTAGTCCAATAAAATTGTGGTTGGCTTCTACATCTACCGATAAACTTTGCTTTTTAGCCGATGATAAATCTATGTAAGTATCTAAAACGTGTTTTTCATCTATTATTTTAGGCACAAAACGTATATCTACAAACTTAAAAGTACCATAATTAGCCAATTTTTTAAGTGTATTTTGGTATTTACTTAGTTGAAAAACTTGATTTTTACGCAAGAAAATGCCACTGGCTAAAGTATTTTCTCTGTATCTTTTTTTATTGTAAATAAAATGTATGCCGTCAAAAAAAGTAGTATCTAATTTTGATGAATCTTGCAGTAAAGCACTAACATCTACATACGTATAAATATCGTTTATATAGTATTTTTGATGCCACGAAGTATCGTTAGGAGCTTTAACATCTAAAATTATTTTAGCTGTATTATGTGTTTGATTGGTATCTATTTGGTAGGTTATATAATCTTTTCTAAAATCGTAGTAGCCATATTCTCTTAAATAATCACTTATTCTTTTACGCTCATCATCTAAGATTATAAAATTAAGATTGTCATCTACTTTAAGTAACGATTTTCTTTTGCTGAGGTTTAATAGATTTAAAATTTCATTTTCGGGAGTGGGGCGTACTACGTCATTAATGGTATAAACATCTTTGGCCGAAACAGTAAATTTTGTAAAAACTTTTTGTTCGCCAAAAGAAGACTGGTAGCTAACGCTACTATTTAAATATCCTCTGTTAAACATATAAAGTTTGAAATTATCTCTACTTCGTTTAATTAAATCTTCATTATATACTTTTGGAGCTTCGCCTATTTTATTTTTAAGCCACCATCTAAATTTTGTTTCTTTTTTGTCAAAAGTAAAATTGTAAATGCCTAATCTAACAGGAAGAATACCAAACATTTTTTGATTGGGCTTTAAGGCTGCTAAATTTTTTATTTCTTCTTTTACAATGTTTTTATCTTTTACTTTGCCATCAAAAACTACTTTATTTTTGGTAAACAAATATTCGTCTTCTTGCAATGATTTAGTTACATTACAAGCAGATAGCAGTAAAATAGTTATAACAATACCTACTAAATAATTGATATTTTGTTTACAGCTTCTTATAAATTTGTATTATGAAATTTGAAAAAATAACTAAATCTAACGTTAAACATCTTAGGTTTTTACACTCAAAAAAATATAGACAAAAATACAATCAATTTATTGTTGAAGGTTATAAAAGTGTTAGAGAATTTATTAATAGTGCTTATAAATGTGTAGCATTATTTGGAAAAGAAGATGCTTTAGCTGAATTTTATAGCCATGATTTTGAGAAATATATATGCAATACTAAAGAGTTGCAGCAGATAAGCACCTTAAAAAATCCCCAAGATATTGTTGGCGTTTTTGAAATTCCTGTATTAAAACCTATAGATTATAGGCAAGATTTTATAGTGGCATTAGATGATATGCGAGACCCCGGAAATTTAGGTACCGTTATTCGCACGGCAGATTGGTTTGGCTTAAACCAAATTTTGTGTTCAGAAACTTGTGTAGATGCTTTTAATCCAAAAGTGGTGCAAGCCAGCATGGGTTCTTTAAGCAGAATTAATGTTGTTTATACTAATTTGGTCAATGAATTAAAAGCTATACAATCGCATACTTTAGTTTTTGCAGATATGGAAGGCAAAGCCTACCAAAATTTTAATTGGAATAAGAATATATTAGTAATAGGCAATGAAGCAAACGGAATAAGTGCCGATTTAAAGAAAATGAAGCATGAATTAATTGCCATTCCACAAAAAGGCAAGGCAGAATCTTTAAATGCTGCTGTTAGTGCCGCCATTATTATGAGCAGAGTGCTGGGGTAGCAATTGTTAGTTTGCCGTTTTATTCTTCTCTTCTAACATTTTTAGTATATCGTCATCGCTTAGGTATAAGTTGTCTAACGAAAACTGAGCATCGTCTGCAAGCTCGTGAGTAGGATAGTCTTTTATTATTTTCTTGTAGAGTTCTTCGGCTTTTTTCTTGTTGCCCAAATTATTATCTTGTATAAAAGCCAACATAAACATATTTTCAGGAGTATGAGGATTATTTGGATATTTATTAATAATCGTTCTATATGTTTTTACTGCTTCGCTGTATTTTTCACTTGCATTTTGATATTTAGCCTTTTTTTCTAAATAGCCGTATGTTTTTTCATCGTTAGGAAAGTTATTGGCATAATCATCATAAAACTGTATAACTTTTTCCATGTTTTCTTTACTGGGGAAATCTTCTTTTGCCATTGTTTCCTCTAAAAGTGCAATATCGCTTATTAATTTGTCTTTTTTATTGCTGCAAGCCAAAAGAAAAAAGAGAGATAATGAAATAAAAAGTAGCTTTTTCATAATTATAAACTTTTAATAAATTTAGTAACATTTTCTTCCGGGCGACCTACCACAGCCGTAGTTTCAGTATATAAAATAGGTCTTTCTATAAGCTTAGGATTTTGTTGCAAAATCTTTATCCATTCATTTTCGCTAATACTTTTGTCTTTGTAATTTTCTTTATACAAATCTTCACCTTTTCTTACAATTTCTTCCGCACTTTTGCCCAGTTTTTTAAGCAATAATTTAATATCATTTTCACTTAAAACGCCATCTAAATAATTCACTATTTCAAAATCTATATTGTTTTCTTCAATAGCGGCAACAGCTTTTCTACTTTTACTACAACGGTTGTTGTGGAGTATTTTTACTTTCATCTTTATTAATTAATATTTTAGTTAAAGGATTTGAGAATTTTATTATGCAAAGAGATATAAATATACTTAGACCTGTTAATTTCCATAGATAGGGATTAAACATAAATGCTTCACTATCTAATATTTGTTTTATGTAATTTATAGTTTGATATAAGAAATTAGGTAAGTTATATACTAACATGAAAACCCCTACAAATATTAATAACGTTTGCAATAAGGTAGTTTTATCTAAATCTTTGAAGGTTATTTCTTTTGTTAGTACTGTTTCATTAATTTTTAAAAACTTAATTATGTTATCTGTTTCGTATATTAGGACGTAGTATGCTAAAAGTAAAAATATTGTAATAGTAGATAAGCTGACTATCTTTTTAATAATATCAACATCCATAAACAATACACTATATAAATCCATAAAAAAAGTAGTAAAACTCTGTACAAATAAGAATATAAAAGCCACTTTTAAAATGATATTTAGTAAATCTCTTAAATTCATTTAGATAAATTTATCTTTGTGCTAAATTGTAAATATATGATTCTTAGTGGTAAAAAAATAAAAGAAGAGCTAAATGAAAATATTTTTATTACTCCTTTTAGTGAAAAACAGTTAAACCCCAATAGCTACAACTTGCGTTTATTTAATGAACTTTTGGTTTATGACAAAGAAGTTTTAGACATGAAAACGCCCAATACCGCTCATAAAATAATTATTCCGGAAGAAGGTTTATTGTTGGAAACCAATAAGTTATACTTAGGTAGAACCGTAGAGCATACTAAAACAAAATCTTACGTTCCTATGCTTGAAGGGCGTAGCTCCATAGGGCGTTTAGGCTTGTTTATTCACGTTACGGCAGGTTTTGGCGATGTGGGATTTGATGGATATTGGACTTTAGAAATTTTTTGTGTGCAGCCTATAAAAATATATCCAAATGTTGAAATTTGTCAAATATATTACCACAGTATAGATGGCGATTATGACGAATATTCAAGTGGAAAATATCAGCATAATAATGAAATACAACCCAGTTTATTATATAAAGATTTTGAAAAGTAATGGATAAAATTTGGAAAAAAGAATTTACCATAGCCGCACTAAATGCTACAGAAAAAAATATGGTAAAATACTTAGATATAGAGTTTACTGATTTTGGCAATAATTTTTTAGAAGCCACTATGCCTGTAAATGAAAAAACACATCAACCTTTTGGCTTGTTGCATGGTGGAGCTTCGGTAGTTTTGGCGGAGAGTTTAGGCAGTTTAGCCGGCTATCTTTGTTTAGAAGATAAAAACAAAGCCGTGGTAGGGCAAGAAATAAATGCCAATCATATAGGCAGTGTAAGAAATGGAAAAGTAACGGGTAGGGCAGAGCCAATACATTTAGGGCGAACAAGCCAAGTGTGGCAAGTTACCATTAAAGATGAAAAAAATAAGTTAATTTGTGTGTCAAGAATGACGCTTGCTGTGATTAACGTTTAAAAATTAAAGAAAATGTGCAACAACAATACACCATTTAATGAAGACGAAAAAATACCTTTTGGTATTACAAACCTAAAAGTTAGAAGTGTGTATAAAACACTTAATAAAGTAAAATCTTTTTTGTGTGCATATAAATTGGTTTTATTACTCATTTTTTTAATTGCACAGATTTATGTTTTTGCACAAAAGCCAACAGAACCGTTTTCTTGCTATGCTCAAAAAAGTATGTTTTCACATAAAAGTGCTCAGAGTTTAAACGATTTAAGAAGCGATACCATAGATATAAAACACACAAGTATTCACTTAGATTTAAGCGATTGGTCGGGAAGACAAATTAAAGGCTTTTCTATTTTGCAAGTGCAAGCCAAACAAAATAATGTAAACTATATAGCTTTAGATTTATTGAAACTTACTATAGATTCTATAAAAATTAATGGCGTTTTAACCAACAATTATACTTATAACGACACTTTGCTGAGAATTAATTTTTCTTCAGTTTTATCTAATGGGCAAAACGCTACGGTTTCGGTTTTTTATCATGGAAATCCCGTACAAAATGCAGGAGATTGGGGCGGTTTTTATTGGAACGGGACTTATGCGTATAATGTTGGCGTTAGTTTTCAAGAAGACCCACACAATTATGGTAGAGTTTGGTTTCCTTGCTACGATAATTTTGTAGAACGTAGCACTTTTGATTTTGCTATAACTACTAATAGCAATAGAAAAGCTTTTTGCAATGGACTGTTAACCAATGAAATAGATAATGGAAATAGCACAAAAACGTGGTATTGGCAAATGAACCAAGAAATACCAAGTTACTTGGCTTCCGTAGCTGTATCGGATTATGCTACTGTAGAAATGAGTTATAATGGATTGCAAGGAAATGCTATTCCTATACAAATGGCAGCAAGAGCCGCAGATACTACCAATTTAAAAAATTCATTTTTGCATTTGCCCGATGCGTTAGAATGTTACGAAAACAGTTATTTGCCTTATGCATTTGATAGAGTAGGGTATTGCCTTACCAGTTTTACTGCCGGAGCTATGGAACACGCTACAAATATTACCTATATGCGTGCTGCCGTTAATGGAACAACAACCTATGAAACTTTAATGGCTCATGAGCTTTCGCATCATTGGTGGGGCGATTTAATAACCTGCCGTACTGCCGAAGATATGTGGTTGAATGAAGGCTGGGCATCTTATTCAGAAGCTTTATTTACAGAGTATGTTTATGGAACAAATGCCTATAAAATCTACAATAGAGAAAGGCACGATGGCGTATTGAGAACAATGCACATAGACGATGGTGGTTATTATGCCGTTTCGGGTGTGCCTACCGACTTAACTTATAGCAATACCGTTTATCAAAAAGGAGCAGATATGGCTCAAACATTGAGAGGAATATTGGGCGACAACTTATTTTTTAGTTGTATTAGCTCATTTTTAGATAGCCATAAGTTTACAGATGTTTCCAGCCACGATTTTGAGCAGTATTTAAGCACTTGTTCGGGTAGAGATTTGAGTAGCTTTTTTAATACTTGGATTTTTGAGAAAGGTTTTCATCATTATAGTATTTCAGATATTAATGTAACTCAAAATGGAGCAAACTATGAAGTGCAAGGAAGCATAAAACAGAAACTGTGGGAGAACACAAGTTTTACTCAAAATTTGCCTATAGAAGTTTATTATTTTAAAAATGATGGTTCTTACCAAATGCAAACGGTTAACACTATTGGCGATTGTACCAGTTTTAGCATTACACTAAATTTTGAACCCGTTTATATTGCTTTAGATTTAGAAGAAAAAATACAAGATGCTACGGTAGATAATTATTTAATGGTAGGTCAAACAGGTACAGTAGATTTTGGTTTAGCAAGGGTTGTTTTAAATGTTTACCAATTAAATGATTCTAATTTTGTACATGCTACACACCATTTTATAAAACCAGATGCTTTTAAAACCGTACATGAAGGTTTGCATTTGTCGCCAAACAGATATTGGAGTATAGGCGGTGTGTGGGAAAATAATTTTGAGGCAGATGCTATTTTTAAATATAATGGTTCAACCAATCAAACTAATGGCTATTTAGATAATGATTTTATAACGAATTCGGAAGATAGTTTAGTTATTTTATATAAAGCAAAGCCTCAAGATGAGTGGACAATAGTTGATTCTTTCGCAATAGAAACACAGGGAAGTGCATTAAACAAAGTGGGACAAATTAGAGTATATAATTTAAAGCAAGGCGATTATGTGCTGGCTATTTACGATAAAAATGTAGCAGACGAAGCTACAGAAGTGAACACTTGTGTATATACTAATATTAGAGAGATAGAAACTACTTCATCAAGTGTGCTTAAAGTATATCCTGTGCCGGCAAACAACCATATAGTTGTAGAAAAAAATATGGATATTGAAATTAAAGAATTAGCCGTATATGATTCTACGGGAAAGCAAGTTTATAAGTTAGATAAGGATTTTGGCAAATCAATAAATATTGATATTAAAAACTGGGCAATAGGCATTTATTATATCTCTACTTACGATAAAAATAATAGTAAAATAGATACGGTATCTTTTTCAAAAAAATAGATATAAAATGATTTCTAATGAATAATCTCCGTTGGAAAATAGCACAGTTTTTTGAAAAAAAATGGTGGCAATCTTATCTAAAAAATAAAGATGCCGATACTTATTTAAAATGGAAAAAAAATTATTGGAGTACTTTTTTAAGAGAACTCCATTTAAAAAATAACATAAAAACACCAATATTAGATGTAGGCTGTGGCCCGGCAGGCGTTTTTATAGTTTTAAAAGGAGAAATAACGGCATTAGATCCTTTGGTAAAAGAATACGAAAAACTTACTGTTTTTAGTACAGAAAATTATCCCAATGTTGAGTTTGTAGCACAAGATTTTGAATCATTTGCAACTGAGAAAAAATTTCAAACTATATTTTGTTTAAATGCCATTAATCATTTTAAAAATATTGATGAGAGTTTTAAAAAACTGAAAGATTTGTTAGAAAACAATGGGCAACTCATACTTTCTGTAGATGCCCACAATTATACTTTTTTTAGAAAGTTATTTACTTTATTTCCTTTTGATATTCTGCATCCACATCAATGTAATTTAGCAGAGTACGAGCAGTTTTTAATTAAAAACGGATTTAAAGTACAATTCAAATTTTTAAAGAAAAAAGAGTTTTTCTTTAGTTATTGGGTATTGGTAATAGAGAGGGAGTGTTAAAATTGCTATGTGAAACAGAAAAAGTACTATTAACCTAAGTTCTATTAATCTTTTTGAAAGTTTAGTATAGTATCGTAAAATCCTTCGGATAATCATAAATTCTTGTAATTTTGTGCTATGCTCAACGCTAAAAACATTTATAAAAGCTACGAATCTGTTGAAGTACTCAAAGGTGTTTCCTTATTTGTAGAAAAAGGCGAAGTGGTTTCTATAGTAGGTAGTTCCGGAGCAGGCAAAAGCACATTATTGCATATTTTGGGTACTTTAGATACTGCTGATAAAGGAGAATATAGCATAAATGGACAGCAAATTTTATCATTAACAGATAAGGAATTATCCGATTTTAGAAACAAGCACATAGGTTTTATCTTTCAGTTTCATCATTTATTGCCGGAGTTTACCGCTTTAGAAAATGTTTGTATTCCTGCTTTTATTCAAAAAAAAGGAGTGAAAGAAAGTGAAGAAAGAGCTAAAGAATTGCTTAATTTTTTGGGTTTAAGTCATAGGTTTAATCATAAACCTTCTGAAATGAGCGGGGGAGAGCAGCAGCGAGTGGCTGTGGCAAGGGCATTAATGAATAATCCGGATATAATAATGGCAGATGAACCTTCAGGAAATTTAGATACGGCAACTTCTAAAGAGTTGCACGAACTATTTTTTAATTTACGAGATAAATACAATCAAACTTTTATAATAGTAACACACAATCAAGATTTAGCAAATATGGCTGACAGAAAGCTTGAAATGAAAGATGGTGTGTTTATAAATTAATCATTATGGAAAACAAAAAAGATTTTTATTGGGTAGAATATAGAGAGCCACATTTAGAAAGGCGTAGAGAAATTTTAAAAAACCACCCGGAAGTAAAACAGCTTTTTGGTAAAAACCCTTATTTGCCTTGGTCAACAATTATTATGGTAATAGTGCAAGTGGCAGTGGCATTAAATATACATTATGTAATGGATTACAAATTTGGGTGGTTATATTTTATATTAATTAGCTATTTTGTAGGAGCTACCATTGCTCATGCTTTGTTTTTAGCCATACACGAAATAACCCACGATTTGGCTTTTAAAAAAACATGGGCAAATAATATTTTGGCATTTTTTGCTAATATTCCTATTGTTTTGCCTTATGCTATGTCTTTTAAAGAGTATCATGCACTGCACCATTGGGAGCAGGGAGTAGATGGTGTAGATGCCGATATACCTTTAGTAAGTGAAGCCAATTTTTTTAGTGGTTTTATAGGCAAAGTATTGTGGTTTATCCATCAAATATTTTTTTATGCTGTACGTCCTACTTTTGTGAGACCGCTTAAAATAGACAAATGGTTTATTGCTAATTTTATTTTTCAGTTAACAGCTATGGCTATTATTTTGCCATTAGCAGGGTGGTGGGGCGTGCTTTATTTTCTTTTATCTTTGGTTTTTGCAGGAGGTTTGCATCCTACATCGGGGCATTTTATTTCTGAGCATTATGTTTTTAAAGAAGGGCAAGAAACCTACTCTTATTATGGACCGTTAAATTTACTGACTTTTAATGTAGGCTACCACAATGAACATCACGACTTTCCTACTGTGCCGGGCAATAAATTGCCTGAATTGCGAAAAATGGCTCCAGAGTTTTATGATAATTTGCATTATTATAATTCTTGGACGGGAGTAATACGTCAATTCCTGTTTGATAAAAATATTACTTTATTTTCAAGAATGAAAAGGAAGAATACGAAAGAAATATAGTGTTTTTTATGACTATCTGGAAAGATACTCATGAAGTATTCTATATTAACTTTTCTTTAGAAGAAAAGTTACAAAAGAATCGCACTAAGTTTTCTGCGACCCATTATAACCTCAACTCCTAAAAATTAAAAACTCATCACTCCGTTCTTCAAACAGTTTAATTTTTTACGGAGTTTTCGGTTAATGGGTTCCCACTTGCAAACTTAAGGTGCACTTTTTATCTGACCTTAATCAAAAATACGTTAAGAAATGATGTAAAACAGACATCCACAATGAATAAAATTATAAAACAGTAAACAGACAAATTAGTATGCTCCCACGAGTGAAAATACTTTAGGAAAACTAAAATTGAGCATACATTAATTTGTCCTCGTCTGTTTTATAGCATTTTAGTATTTTTGATTACAGTCTTGATTTTTTGTTACTTTTGTATCAAGACAAAAGTAAAAGACCACAAGCTGTAATTCAAATTACTTAAACGTCCCAAGGTGCTACCTTGAAGCATAGATTATTAGTATAATAACGGATAATCATAGTATTTTTTTAAGGCAAAACGGGAATGCTACCACATCTTTGATATAAAACCATACCGTAGTAATATCCTGCACCAAAGCCTAATATTACCCCTTTATCAAAAGGGCTTCTGTGTTTGTAAGAATTAAACAATTTTTCTAATACTAATAAGCAACTTGCAGAGCTTACATTTCCATATTCGTTAAAACTTTTAAGAGAGGGTAAAAGTTGTTCGGCAGTAAGGGATAAACATTCTTCATCGGCAAACTTTTTTAAAAGCTCTGCACCACCTTGATGTATAGACCATTCCTTTATATCATTTGTGGTTAAAAAGTTTTTTTCTAAAAATGGTTTTACCAAATCATGAGAAATAAACTGAGGCATAAAATCTTTTAAATCGGAATCAATTAAAAATGTGCCTTCTTCCATGTGTATTTTATTGCCCGGCTTATATTTTGTTTTAATGTCTAATATTTTAAGTTTTGTATTGGGGAATTTATACTTGTAATTTTCGGGAACGATAAGCATAGCCACTCCGCCATCATTAAAAAGCAAACACGTAATTATAGATTTTCTAAAATTGGGATTGTTTTTATCTATTAATCTGCTATCGTAAGTGCATTGGTCGTAGCTAAAGATAATAGCCGGTTTTCCATATTCTTTGCAGTAATCTACGGCTTCTTCTATTAAAAAAACTGGCGAAGCACAGCCATAATAAGGCAATTCACTACAAACTTCTACATTACTTAAATTTGTTTCTCTAACTATTTGAGTAGCTAAATTAGGTAGCACATCTCTATGCGAAGAAATATTATAGCTCAGTCCAAAATATCCAATTTCTTCTTCGCTTATATGGTATTTATTGCACAGTTTATTAACTAATTTCTTGCCCCAAATTACGGGAGCATCATCTTCATTTTTAACGGCTATTTCGGGGTAAACATCATAATCTAAAACACTTGTTCTGTTTTCTATATTAATTCTTTTGCTAAGCATTTTTACCATTCTATTGGTACCTGCATCATAATAATTGGTAGGGAACATAATGTCTGCCACATATTCAGGATTGTATTTTTCGGGTATTATTTTTTCTACCCCTACAATGTATGCGTTATTACTTTTAAGCATAAAATATTTTAGATTTTAATAATCCCATTTTGTTTAATCTAAATAGTAAGGAATATTTTAAACAGCCAATGCCATATATGGCACTTCGTTTAAGATTTATAGAGCTTGCTTCTTCAAAATATTTTGTAGGGCAGGTTACTTCGCCTATGGCTATATCTTTATATATCAGTTGCGATAACATTTCATTATCAAAAATGAAATCATCAGAATTTGAATTATAGTTAATAGCATTTAAAGCTTCTTTGCTAAAGGCTCTGTATCCTGTGTGGTATTCACTTAATTTTTGCCCTGTAAATAGGTTTTGTGTAAAAGTCAATATTCTATTAGCTACATATTTGTACCAAGGCATGCCACCTTTTAATGCTCCGTTTCCTAATATTCTGCTTCCTAAGGCTACAGGAAATAAATCTTCGGCTATAAGATTAACTAAGCTGGGTATTAATTTTGGCGTATATTGATAGTCGGGGTGGAGCATAATTACTATATCTCCATTTAATTCTAATGCTTTATTGTAGCATGTTTTTTGGTTGCCACCGTAGCCTTTATTCTTATCGTGAATGAGTATGTTTTTAATGCCTATTTTTTTAGCCACTTCTACCGTATTGTCTTTGCTGGCATCATCTGTTAGTATTACTTCATCTACCCATTCCGGTATCTCGGCAACTGTTTTTTCAAGCGTAAGAGCAGCATTATAGGCTGGCATTACTACAATTATCCTTTTATTTTTATACATCAATGCTAAAATAAGAAAAGCCTTTCTGCTACAGAAAGGCTTTTCTTAATAATTATAAACACACAAAATGTTAGCTTGTGGCTTGTAACTTACCTATGTATTTAGTTGCTTCAGTAGCTTCAGTTGAATTTGGGAAATTATTTTTTAGTGTTTCAAAAAAATGAAGGGCTTCTTTGCTTTTGCCCGCATAGTCATGAGCCATTCCTGCTTTTAATAGTAAAAATGGACTGCTGGCTTTGTTTTCGTTTAAATCTACTGCTTTTTTATAGTTCTTAAGTGCCGCATCTTGTTTGCCATTTTCCATTTGAGTATCGGCAAGAGTAGCTAAGGCTAAACCGCCCGTAATGGCATCATGGTTAGGGTTAAATTTATTCAAATACTTTTCTGCATTGGCAAAATCGCTTAATTGGTAGTAGCATAATCCTGCATAAAATTTAGCTAAGTTTCCTGCTTTTGTACTTCCATAGTCGTCTGCTACGGTTAAAAATCCATTCATTGGGTCATTTAAAGCTTTGCTTATGGAGTCGTTTTCAAACCAAAATTGAGCTTTGTAAATGGCATTTTGAGCAGCTAATTCTCTTTTTGGTTTGTAGTAATTAGTGTAAGCTAATCCTAAAAGTACAATAGCTAATACAGCAATAACAGCTATATTAAATATTTTTCCATTTTTTTCGTACCAATTTTGTAACTTATCTAAAGTTGAAAGTTCTACTGTATGGTGTTCTTTTCTTTTTGTTGACATTTTAAATTCTATCTAATTTTTTAATCTTTTAAAAAAGGATAATCTTTTTCTACATAAATATCTTCATACACGGCATTATCATCCGGATAGTCAGAATTTTCCGCAAAGGTAACACAATCATCTATTTCTTGCTTCACTTTGTCATTAATTTCTTCAATTTCTGCTTCTGTAGCCCAATTATTTTCTTGTATTATATGCAAAACATGAGTTATGGGGTCTTTTTCTTTGTATGATTTTACTTCTTCTTTGGTTCTATATTTTTGTGGATCACTCATAGAATGTCCTTTATATCTGTATGTTTTTATTTCTAAAAACACCGGACCATGACCTTCTCTGCATAAATCGGCAGCATCTTTAACGGCATTATATACTTTTTCCGGTTCCATGCCGTCCACCTGCAAGCTTGGGATGTCAAAAGCTTCGCCTATTTTGTATAAATCTTGAGCTGCGGCAGCTCTTAAAGTGGAAGTGCCCATTGCATAACCGTTGTTTTCTACAATGTATATTACAGGCAAGTTCCATAGTTTTGCCATGTTAAAACTTTCGTGCAGTACGCCTTGCCATGCAGCACCATCGCCAAATAGGGTTACACACACATTATCTGTGCCTTTATATTGCTCTGCAAAAGCTATGCCTGTACCCAAACCTATTTGTGCTCCTACAATTCCGTGTCCTCCAAAAAAATATTTTTCTTTACTAAAAAAGTGCATAGAGCCACCTTTTCCTTTGCTACAGCCGGTTACTTTTCCCATTAGTTCAGCCATACATTCTCTACTTGTCATGCCTTTAGCTAAAGCTAATCCATGGTCTCGGTATGCGGTTATTATAGGGTCTTCTTGTCTTATAGCACTGGCTATTCCTGCCGCCACGGCTTCTTGCCCTATGTATAAATGTAAAAATCCTCTTATTTTCTGTTGCCCGTAAAGCATTCCTGCACGCTCTTCAAATTTTCGCATTTTCAACATTATTTCATACCAGTGCAAGTATGTTTCTTTAGATATGTTTACCTTTGACATCGTTTTTATTTTGGTTTGATATACTGCAAAAATAATGTTTATTCGCAAACTTCAGCTTACAAATTTTAAGAATCATGCAAAACTTTCTTTTTCTTTTAATAAGAATATAGTTGCTTTTGTAGGTCTTAATGGTATAGGGAAAACCAATATTTTAGATGCTTTGTACTTCTTGTGTGTAGGCAAAAGCTATTTTAGCACCTTAGATAAAAACTGTATAAAAGAAGATGAATCTTTTTTTAGAATAGAACAAAAAATAACTTTAAATAACAATGAAGAAAATGATGTAGTGGTTGTTTTGGAGCAAAATAAGCGGAAAAAAATTGTTTTAAACGATAATCCAATAGATAAATTGACCGAATTGGTAGGTAAATTTCCGGTAGTAATAGTGACTCCTAACGATAATATGATAATTTTGGGCGGTTCAGCAGAAAGAAGAAAATTTTTAGACTATACTTTGTCTATGACGGATAGAGATTATTTAGAAAATATTGTTCAGTATAATCATTATTTAAAACAAAGAAATGCTCTTTTAAAAATAGATGAAGGGCAGCATATAAATGAAAGTTTGTTAGAAATATACAACCAGCATTTAATTAGTCTTGGAGCTTATATTTATGAAAAACGTAGTCATTTTATTGACGATTTACAAGCTTTTTTTACAGAAAGTTTTAAATATTTAACCGCTAAAAACGAAAATTATAAATTGACGTATAGTAGCCATTTGCAAAAAGAAACCCTTGATAATTTATTAAGTAAATCATTAAAAAGTGATATTTATTTGCAACGTACTACTAAAGGAATACACAAAGATGATTTGCAGTTTAAAATAGAAGATAAAGATTTGAAAGAATATGGTTCGCAGGGGCAACAAAAAACATTTATTTTGGCTTTAAAATTGGCACAATATAATTTTATTAAAAGCAAGTTAAATAAAACGCCTATCTTTATCATTGATGATATTTTTGATAAATTGGATATAGAAAGAAGTCAGAATTTAATTAAATATTTAATAGCTCAAGATAGTCAAGTGTTTATAAGCAATACATCTAAAGTAGGTTTAAATATTATGGAGAATGATGAAAAACTTCAAATTATAGAGGTAGTATAATGAATAAAGATAATTTAAAGAGTTTAAAAGAAGTACTTGATGAGTTTGCTCAGCAAAAAAACATAAAAAAACCTTTGCTTGAAGCCAAAGTAGTAAATATGTGGAAACCGCTAATGGGGGATTTAGTAGATAGATATACCGAAACTATATATGTAAACAACAAAACTTTATTTGTAAAAGTAAAAGTTTCGTCTTTAAAAAATGAGTTAGTTTATTTGCAAGAAGACATTATAAACAAAATTAATAAAGAAATAGGTGAAGATTTTATTAAAAAGTTGGTTATTTTGTAAAATGAAAAAAGAATTACTTTTCTCTTTATTGTTTTTAATGCCTTTATTGTTATTCTCTCAAAATAATAAATACATTGTAGTACAGTCTGAAGCTGTAGAAAATGTACAAGAGTTAGCTAAAATATATGAAGTAGAGCCCGATTCTATAAGAAACTGGAATGATCTTTATGGAGATATTATTCCTGCCGGAACTAAAATAGGAATTTTTAATTACAACAATATTTCTAATGAAAAAATACGGTTAAATCAAATAGATTTAATTGTAGAAAGCTTGAATAAAGAACTAAATAAAATTGAAGAGGATTATCAAGTAGCGTTTAATAAATTAGAAAAACAGAAAATGGAAGTTGACGCTAATAGTCCTTATGCTATGCAGGAGTATTTAGACATTAGTAAAGCTAAATTTGATTTGAAGAACAAAAGGAATGAAGTTTCAGAAAAAATAATTCAAGGAATTGAAAAACTTAAGAAGGAAAAAGAGCAGTTATTACTTAAAATAGAAGAAAACAAGTTATTGACAGATGTAGATAATGAAACTGAAATAGAAGTAGCTACAAGTGAACAAGAAAACGATATAAAAAAAGAAACTTCAAAAAAAGAAAAGAAAAATAAGAAAGAAACTGTAGAAAAACAAGAGGAAAAGGGAATAGACAATAATACGGGCTATGATTTAGAGTATTTAGATTTTAGTAATGAAGTAGCACCCGACACATCATCAAATAAATACAAAAAAGAACAAGCTAAACTTTCAAAAAAACTAAAACTGGAAGAAAGTAATGAAGAATTTGATAAAACAGTGATGATAGAAGAAGTAGCGGTAAGCTACAAAAAGAAAAAAACTAAATATAAAATAGGTGATGAAGTAGATGAAATAAGACAAGATAAAGCTAAGTTTTTTCTATCAAGAGCCATGTTAGAAATAGATAAAGGCAATTTAAAGAAAGCCAACTCATACATAGGTAAAAGTATAGATTTAAACCCCAGCTACACAGAAGCATATATGCTTAATGGAGATTTATGGGCAAGTTTAGGCTATTATGATAAAGCACTAAAGGAGTACGAAAGAGCCAGTATAACCAACGGTAGAATACCGCAAGTGTACTACAATATGGGCAACTGCTATATTTTCTTAAAGAAAAAAGAAAAAGCTATAGAAATGATGTCTTTAGCTATAGATGTAGATTCAACTTATGTGTTGGCATATTCAGGTAGGTCGGCACTTTATATAGATAAAAAAGAATACCAAAATGCTTTAAACGATTATGAAAGTTTGCTGGCAATAAATAAATATTTTTATCCGGCATTGAAAGGCAAAGGGATAGCTAATTTTGAGTTGGGCAATTATGAAGAAGCCATTATTGATTTTAACAAATTAATAGAATACGAAGATAAAGACCCAAGTATATATTACCACAGAGGAATGGCAAAAGTACACAAAGGAGATGTTTATGCTGCGTGTATGGATTTTTTAAAATCATCGGAAAGAGGATATAGCGAAGCCGATAAAGCCATAAAAAAATATTGCGATTAAATGAAAGTAATAGGTATTTTAGGAGCAGGAGGGCAGCTGGGCAATGAGTTGCAAATAGCATTTAATGCAGATGCTGAAAACTACAAATTAGTTTGTCCTACTTTAGAAGAATTAGATATAACAGACACTCAAAGTCTTGCCCATTTTTTTGCCAATAACAAAATGGACGTACTTATAAATTGTGCTGCTTATACCGCTGTAGATTTGGCTGAAATGGAGAAAGAATTAAATAATTATATCAACAATATCGCTGTAAAAAATATAGCCGATTTGTGTAAAAAAAACCAAGTGTTTTTCATTCATATTTCTACAGATTTTGTTTTTGATGGCACTAAATGTTTACCTTATAAAGAAACCGAATCAACGAATCCACTGCAAGAATATGGGAAAGCTAAATTGGCAGGAGAGCAATGGGTAAAAGAAGGAATAGTGGTAAGAACATCTTGGTTGTACTCCGGTTTTGGACATAATTTTGTGAAAACAATGTTGAAATTAGGTAAAACAAAAGAAAGTATAAACGTAGTTGATAATCAAATAGGTACACCAACTTATGCTGCCGATTTAGCCCAATTTTTATTTACTATTATCAACGAAGATTTATATAAAAACAATGCTGGAATTTATCATTATAGCAATGAAGGAGTAGCTTCTTGGTACGATTTTGCACAAAGTATAATGGAAATAAGTGAAAGCGATTGTAAGGTTTTTCCTATTCCCGATACAGAATATAAAACACCGGCTAAAAGACCGAACTACAGCGTAATGGATAAAACAAAAGTTAAAGAAACTTTTAACATAGAAATACCTTATTGGAGAACAAGTTTACAAGACTGTATAAAATTATTAAATGAAGAATAAAGTAGAAATAAAGACTATTATAAATATAGCCAAAGAAGCTGGCGATGCTATTATGGAAATTTATAATCATGATTTTGAAGTTTATACAAAACAAGATGAATCGCCATTAACAGAGGCAGATAAAGCGTCAAATGAAATAATTATAAAAGGATTATTAAATCACTATAAAGATATTCCCTTTATTTCTGAGGAGATGAAATTAACTCCATACAAAGAGAGGAAAAATTGGGAATATTGCTGGTTGATAGACCCTTTAGACGGCACAAAAGAGTTTGTAAAAAAAAATGGGGAGTTTACGGTAAATATAGCTTTGCTACATTATGGCAAGCCGGTTTTAGGAGTGGTGCATGTGCCGGCTATAAACAAAACTTATTATGCTTGCGAAAATCAAGGTGCATTTTATATAGAAGATAATCAGGCTCCGGTGCAAATTAAAAACTTAAAATCGTATAAAGAATTAGAAACGGTTAGGGTAGTAGCCAGCCGTTCGCATTTAAGTCAAGAAGTTTTAGATTTTGTAGAAGATTTAAAAAAGCAAGGCAAAGAAGTAGATTTTCTTTCTTCTGGAAGCTCGTTAAAATTTTGTTTAGTGGCAGAAGGCAAAGCAGATGTTTATCCACGCTTAGCACCTACTATGGAGTGGGATACTGCGGCTGCTCATGCGGTATGTTTAGAGGCAGGCAAAGATGTATTGGTATATGACACAAAAGAACCTTTGACATACAATAGAGAAAATTTATTGAATCCTTGGTTTATTGTTGAATAAAGAAATACTATTAAACCAATAACTGAAAAACAAAGATGAATATAAACTTAACAAATAAGAATGCCTATGTGGGAGGTGGAAGCAAGGGAATAGGGCTGGCAAGTGCTGTAGAATTGGCTAATTTAGGAGCAAATGTTACTTTGGTTTCAAGAGGAGAGCAAGGTTTGCAAGAAGCAGTTAAACATTTAGATATTTCAAAAGGACAAAAGCACCACATTTTAGCTGTAGATTATAGCAATTTAGATAATTTAGAACAGAAACTAAAAGAGGCAATTAGCAAAGTAGGTGTATTTCATATAATTGTTAATAATACAGGCGGTCCTGCTGGTGGATTAATACAAAATGCTAAGTTAGAGGAATTTAAAAATGCATTTAACAACCATTTATTGGCAAACCATTTAATAGTACAAACTTTTTCACCTAAAATGAAAGAAGCTAATTATGGTAGAATTATTAATATAATTTCTACTTCAGTAAAAATTCCTTTAGCTAATTTGGGTGTAAGCAATACTATAAGAGGAGCTGTGGCAAGCTGGTCAAAAACTATGGCAAATGAGCTGGGAGAATATGGCATAACAGTAAATAATGTACTACCCGGGGCAACAGCTACAGAAAGATTAGAAAGTATAATACAAACTAAAGCAGATAAAACAGGTGCTGAAATAGAAGCTGTTGAAAGTAGTATGAAATCAATAATTCCTATGAAAAGATTTGCTGAGCCTAATGAAGTGGGAGCTGTAGTTGCTTTTTTGGCATCTCCGGCTGCATCTTATGTAAATGGTGTAAGCATACCTGTAGATGGCGGGCGTACGGGAAGTATTTGAAGTTTAGTTATTAAGTAAATTGTATTATTTGGATAATTTTATAACTTTGTAAACCTCAAGTTGCTATAGTGAAAAACAGATTTCTTGCTTTTCTTATGCTTTTTAGCATTTATGCACCTATGGTGTTTTCAATAGTGGGTATTTATACATACAAAATAAATACTAAGAATTTTATAAAATATGTTCTTGATAATGAAATTTCAGACACTAAAGACTTTAATTTTCAGATTTTAGTATTTACACAAGAAGAATTGGGTAAAGATGTTCATTGGGAAAACGAAAAGGAATTTTCGTATAAAAATGAAATGTACGATGTTGTAAAAGTTGAAACTATTGAAAATCTTTACTATTACACTTGTTACAGAGATTACAAAGAAACACATCTTAAGCATGGATTACTTGCTTTTTTTAAGAAATTAAGTTCAAAAAAGAGAAGTTCCAGAGGAATACAAAAGGTGAATTTCAACAAATTATATACATTTAATAAAAAAAATGGTTTATCGGCTGATTTTTATAGTGAGCTAAACAGAAAAATTAATTCCTATTATTTTTTCAGACCTTTCCTTTTAAACAACCCACCTCCAAGTCCGCCTCCGGAGCACACATTTTTTTCTTAACAATTAGTAGCCTCTACACATATTTATCTATTTGTATTAAATGAATAGGTATAAACTTGTGCTACTACAATTATTCAATTTTACAGGGAGGTTTTCAATCTAAATTAAGGAAAAGCAGGTCATGCTCTTTAAACAGTTGTGCTTTATTCCGAAAGTTTAATTTGTAAATGTTTTACAAAAAAAGCAGATGAAAAATCCACCTTAAATTAATTAAAATAAATTTTATGAAAAAAATCATTATAAATATAATATTATTATTTGTGTTGAGTATTGCATCTGCTCAATCAAACCAAATTAAAATAACCTTATTAGATGCAATAAAACAAACGCCCCTACAAGGTGCGGATGTAACATTAGAAAACGGAACAGGAAAAGTAGCGGACGCAAATGGTGTGGTAGCATTAAACTGTAATGGCTTGGTTAATGTAAAAATTAGTTTTGTAGGCTACCAAACCTTGTCAAAAACACTTTCTTGTTCAGAAAAAGCACTTACAATTTCACTTTCGCCCTCGGTAGAAAGTATTGATGAAATTGAAATTACGGCTCGTTCCAATCCCGAAAAATCGCAATTAATTCAACCGGAATCAATAGTGAAAATGGGTACAAATGAAATACAACGCGGGCAAGGTTTATTTTTAACAGATGCTATTAATACCAATGTGCCGGGTGTATCTATGATGAACAGAACCGTTTCTGCCGGACAACAAATAAATATTAGAGGCTATGGAAACGGCATGGGATTTAGGGGCGTTAGTAGCAATTTTGATATGCAGGGTATTAAAGCCTATTTAAACGGCATTCCCTTAACCGATGCGGAAGGTGTAACCATACTGGACGATATAGATTTCAATTCATTAGGTAATGTAGAAGTGCTGAAAGGTCCTTCGGGTACTTTATACGGTTTAGCCATAGCAGGTGTGTTAAATATGGAAACACAAAAAGCGGCTAAAGAAGGTACTACCATAAGCCAAGATGTAATGGGTGGAAGCTATGGTTTGTTTCGTACCACTACTAAAGTGGCATACAGCAAAAACAAAGCAAATATTTTTGTTAATTATGGACATCAAAACTATAATGGTTTTATGGAACATACCAAATCTAAGAAAGATTTTGTAAATGCTTTAGGTACATTTACTGTAAATGATAGAGAAAAATTTACGGCTTATATGGGATATACTAATAGCAACGATCAAAGAAATGGCGAACTTACTATTGCTCAATACGATAGTTTAGATTATTCCGGAAATCCTGCTTATATTAAAAATGATGCACATTCTGCTGTAAAGACTTTTAGAGCGGGTTTAAGCAATACTTACAAGTTTAAAAAGTATGTTTCTAATACTACTTCATTGTTTGGTTCGGCTCAAGCTATGGATAATAGTTCGGCAGGAGGTTGGACAGATAAAACGCCTTTGAATTTTGGAATGCGTACAACTTTTGATGTAGATGCAAAAATAAACGATAAAATAACACTTACGGGGGTTACAGGGTTAGAATTGCAAAAATTGAATGCACAAACTATTGGCTATAAAATGGGAGCCGATAGTACAAATTTAAATGGTTATAATATTATAACTTCACTAAAAAGCAATCAGATTACAAACAGTTTTACTTATTCTTATTTTACAGAATGGACAGCTCATTTACCCTACGGATTTAGTGTAAAAGCAGGAGTAGGAATAAGCAATATGCAAATAAAACTAAGCGACCGTTTATGGGGGTTGAGTAATAATACAAGTGGAAGCACCACACCTAAATTATATGAAGCAAATTATAGAAATTTAGCTGCGTTTAATGCGGCTATTAATAAAGAATTTGGTAAAAAAGCATCGGTATATGTAGCTTATTCCGATGGATATAAAGCACCTGTGGGTTCTAATATTATTATTGCAACAACTGGTACTGTTAATACAGGTTTAAAACCCGAAAAGGGACAGCAAATTGAAGTGGGAACTAAAGGTAATTTTTTGAATGGAAGATTGTTTTATACCGCTGCGGGTTTTCATACCGTATTTAAAGATAAGTTTACTACACAAACAGTACAAAACCCAAGCAATACAGCTACTTTATATTCATACATTGTTAATGGCGGCAAATTAAATAACAATGGATTGGAGCTATTGGTTAAATACGAAATACTAAAAACACAAGATAAGTTTTTTACTTCCGTAAGACCATTTGCCAATTTAACGTATTCGCATTTCAGATATAAAGATTATGCCTTTAAAACTATAGGGAAAGATGCAAATAATATGGATTCTACCATGGTGCAAGATTATACAGGAAACAAAGTGGCAGGTGTTTCGCCTGTGGTATTTAATGCCGGGATAGATGCTTATACCAAAGTGGGATTATACGGAAATATTACCTACAACTATAGAAGTAAAATGCCTTTCACTTCAGATGGATTAAATGAAGCGGATGCCTACCATTTGCTCAATGCGAAATTAGGTTTTAGAAAAACAATAAAACAGTTTACGTTTGATGCGTATGTGGGTGCCAATAATATAACAGGTACACAATATTATGCTATGGTTTTTGTAAACCAATTACCCGATGCGTATATACCTGCACCAAGAAAAATAAATTTCTTTGGTGGGGCACATCTTAGTTATAATTTTTAAACAAAAAAGAGCTGTTGATTGACCAATCAGTAGCTCTTTATATATAAGACCAATTGTTAACACAAAATAGTCTAATCTGTTTTGTGCTTTACAATACTATATACCGATAGAGGGATATCCGTAATAGACCAATGATTGCTCTAAACGGCTATCAAAACGGTATAAATTCTAAAAAATAATTCCACACTTCATAATACTTCCACCTAAAGAGGAGGAGGAAAGTTTACCTACCGGAGGCAGGGAATAATTTTATAAATATATGTGAAATTATTTTTAGATGCAATTTAATAAAGGATTACGCTACCTTTATCAACTTATTCAACTTAGATTTGTTAAGTTTTTCTTTTGCGTAAGATAGGTTTACTGTAAATTCTACGGCTTCTTCGCTTGGAAGTTCAAACATGGCGTCTGTCATAATAGCTTCGCAAATAGAACGCAAGCCTCTGGCTCCTAATTTAAACTCATAGGCTTTGTGAGCTATAAATTGTAAAGTATCTTTTGGGAAAGTTAAATCTATTCCTTCTAATTCAAATAATTTTTTATACTGTTTTACCAAAGCATTTTTTGGCTCGGTTAGTATATTATATAAAGCTACTTCATCTAAAGGATCTAAATGAGAAAGCACCGGAATACGCCCAATTAGCTCTGGTATTAAACCAAAAGATTTTAAATCTTGCGGTGCAATGTATTGCAGTAAGTTTTCTTTATCTATAGCACCACTTTTATGTTCAGCCGAGCGGAAACCTAATACAGAAGTATTTAATCTGCCTGCTATGCTTTTTTCTATACCATCAAAAGCACCACCACAAATGAATAAAATATTGTTGGTATTTATCTTTACCATTTTTTGCTCGGGGTGTTTTCTGCCTCCTTCCGGTGGAACTAAAGCTTCTGTACCTTCTAATAGTTTTAGCATGGCTTGCTGCACGCCTTCGCCACTTACATCTCTTGTTATAGAAGGGTTGTCAGATTTTCGGGCTATTTTGTCTATCTCATCTATATAAATAATGCCTCTTTCTGCTGCTTTTACATCATAATCGCAGGCTTGCAATAAACGCGATAAAATACTTTCTACATCCTCGCCTACATATCCTGCTTCGGTAAAAACAGTAGCATCTACTATGGTAAATGGTACATGTAAAAAACGGGCTATTGACTTAGCTAAAAGTGTTTTCCCTGTACCTGTTCGTCCAACTAACATAATGTTAGATTTTTCAATCTCTACATCATCACTTTTATTTTGGTTTAAACGCTTGTAATGATTGTAAACAGCTACGGCTATAACTTTTTTTGCTTCATCTTGACCTATTACATATTGGTCTAAAAATTCAGCTATTTTCTTTGGTTTTAAATCTTTTGATAGATTAAAATTGTACGAAACCGGGTTTGTTTTACTTAAACTTTCGTTTAAAATTAAGTCTGCCTGTTTTATGCACGAATCACAAATATTGGCATTTAATCCGGATACCAATAATAGAGTATCTTTCTTTTGTTTACCACAAAATGAACAACTATTTGTATTGACGTGCTTTGACATAATTATTTTCTAATTAAAACTTCATCTATTAAACCATATTCTTTAGCTTCTTCGGCACGCATCCAATAATCTCTGTCTGAGTCTTTCTCTATTTTTTCATACGGTTGTCCGCTGTGTTCGCTTAAAATATCGTAAAGTTCTTTCTTAATTTTTCTTATTTCATTTATGGTTATTTGTACATCACTTGCTTTTCCTCCTGCACCACCTAAAGGTTGATGTATCATAACTCGGCTGTGTTTTAGTGCTGTTCTTTTGCCTTTGGTACCGGCAGTTAAAAGCACCGCTCCCATAGAAGCTGCCATGCCTGTGCATATAGTGGCTACATCGGGATTTATATACTGCATAGTATCGTAAATGCCTAAACCGGCATACACACCGCCACCGGGGCTGTTAATGTATATTTGCACATCACTTTTGCTGTCTAACGATTCTAAAAATAACAACTGTGCTGTTATAATATTAGCTACATCATCATTAATAGGCACGCCTAAAAAGATTATTCTGTCCATCATTAAACGAGAAAAAACGTCCATTGCCACGGCATTCATCTTACGCTCTTCTATAATGTTAGGCGTTATCATATAGTTGTGTACAGATGTATAATCATCATAAAATGAACTGCTTACACCACGATGCTTAACCGTATAATCTCTTAGTTCTTTTTCAAAATTTTTCATACTTATTTGTTTCCTTGTTGTTGAAACTCCTCTAAGGTAACTTTTTTATCCTTAGTTTTTATTTGTTTCTTAAAGTAATCAAACAATTTTTCTTCAAGTAAAGTTTCTCTTGTTTGCGAAGCATGGTCTTTTCTTGACATCATATTATCCACAAAGTTTTTCATTTCAGCATCCGGAAGGTCTGTTAAACCGTATTGCATCATTTGTTGGCGTATTTGGTCGGCAGTTCTTTGGCGAACTTCTTCCATGCTAACATCTACATTATTTTCTTTGCTAACTTTTTTAACTATTAAACTCCATTTTAAGTTTTTAGCAAAACCCGGATATTCTTCTTCTAATTGTTCATCAGAAATTGGTTTTTCGTTTGTTAATTTTATCCAACGCTTTAAAAAAGTATCGGGAAAATCCATTTTTGTTTTTTCTATCAACTCTTCTGCCAATTTATTGTAAAGTTTGCTGTCGCTTTGGCTGTCAAAATATTTAGCTATATCTTCTTCTATATGTTTTCTAAGATCTTCTTCTGTTTTTATTTCAGTATTCTTGCCATAAACATTTTGTAAAAACTCTTCATTAATTTCGGCAGGAATAACTCGTTTAACTTGCTGTAGCGTAGCTTTAACTTTTGGTAAATTTTCGGGTGTTAATTCTAAGCCTAAAAGTTGCTTAGCCGTTTGGTCTTTTGGCTTGTCAAAAGCGGTAGCTAAATCGTCAATTTCTATGCTTTCATCTTTCTTTAGCTTTTTTACTGCTTTTTGAATTTTAGCATCTTTTATCATATCTAAAGCAATAGGAGCGGAGTGTTTAATTCCTTCTTCTTTTACATTACCTTCTTCATCAAGTTCTTCAAAAAGAACAGTAAGCATATCGTCATCTTCCATTTTGCCTACTACAGGCTCTACTTTTCCGTAGCGTTTTTGCAAGCGTTCTACTTCTTCATCTAATAGTTTTTTATCTATTTTTATTACTTCTCTTTCAAGCGTAGGTGTTTTTTCTAAATAATCTAATTTAAAGTCTGGAGCTAAACCTATTTCGTATTCAAAGTCAAAGTCTTTTGTTGTATCTATGGTAATATCAAACTGTTGCCCGTCTTTAGGTAGTGGATTTCCTAATATATCCAATTTGTTATCTACTATATAATCGTTAACAGCGTGGTGCAAAACATCATTTACGGTATCGGCTAAAACTTGGTTGCCATACATTTTGCGAACCATTCCCATAGGTACATTTCCTTTTCTAAAACCTTTAATATCTACTTTTTTACGGTAGCTTTTAAGGGCTTCATCTATTTTGGGTAAGTAATCGGATTGTTTAACTTCTAATTTGATAATAGCATTTAAGCTGTCTAAGTTTTCTTGCGTGATTTTCACTATAAATATTCGTTTATGAAAGTTAAAATATAAAAAGAGTGCGGGTAAAGGGAGTCGAACCCCCACGCCTCTCGGCATCAGATCCTAAATCTGACGTGTCTACCAATTCCACCATACCCGCATTTTATAAGAACACCGCTTTTTTAAGCGACTGCAAAGGTAAACATTTTTTTTGAAGTGCAAAGTGTTTTTTTCATTCAGTCAACAAGTTAATCTGAAAGCTTGAAAATGAAAATAACCTACTATTTGTGTTTTTGATAATTTTCATTATATTTAACTTATAATTTATAACCTTTAAAACTATTTACTATGAAAATCAAAAAAATATTTATTTGGATACCCGTGTTATTCGGTATTCTCATTGTCAATTCTTGCAAAGATGGTGATGACAATAATGTTAAAACCGAAATATGTAATAATGGGTTAGACGATGATGGAGATGGACAAATTGATTGCGATGACAGTGATTGTGCAAATTATAGTGGCTGTTTAGCAGTTTCAGACTTTAGATTAAAGAATAATATTGCTACTTTAAATTATGGTTTAGATGAAATATTGCAGTTAGATGCAAAAATATACACCTATAAAACGGACAATAATATAAAACGAATGGGGTTTATAGCACAAGACGTGCAAAAAATTATGCCAGAATTGGTAAGTAAAAACAAAACAGATGATTATCTCAATTTTAAATATATGGATTTAATAGCCGTATTGGTAAATGCTGTTCAAGAACAACAAGAAATAATAGAAGCCAATCAACAGCAAATAGAAGTACTTACAGCACAAATTGAGAATCAGAAAGTAGTAAATTAGAATTTATTCAATCAGCACTTTATCAGAACCACAAATGCCTTGCTCTGTACACACTCTTAAAATATAAATGCCTTTACTGAAAGATTGAGTGTTAATGGTGGTGCTTTCATTTATTGTAGAGCTATACACTTCTTGTCCAAAAGCATTAATTAGGCTTATGTTTAGTGTTTTGTTTTCTTTGTTTTTTATACTTAATTGGTTTTGGGTAGGGTTGGGGTAGAAAGAAATGGCCATATTTTCAAGTGCTACATTTTTTATACTTGTATAAAAATCATCATTATAAATTGTGCCTACAGTATCTATACCTTTGTAGTAGCCTATTAGTTCTTTTGTGAAACCCGATTCAAAAAAAGCCCCTTTATTTAACACCATTCCTATGTTTAGTCCATATTCTATTCGTCTTTCAAAATCTTGTAGAACACATTGGTTTTGGTTTATAGGGATTAAAAAACCATTATATGGGTGAAAATTACCTAAAGATGGAGGAATATCTATTATTTTCTTTAATGTTCCCGATTCATCTAAATCATAAAAAGATGCTATCAAAATAGAATTTGGATAATAGTTGAAATCAATGTTAAACCAACTTCCTGTAGGTTTATTTAATAAAGAATCATTTTCTATATAATAAAATATAGTATCTTCATATTCATTGTAGATAGTCTCAGTGTGATGATAACCTTGATAAAAAGTTTCATGCTCAGTTTTTAATTTTATATTAACAATGTATCTATATCCATTAATTAATATGGTTTTATCTATAATGTGTATTCTCTTGAAATAATTATAGTTACTAATGTAGTCAGCATCTCCTTGTGATTCATAGTATTGAAAAATATCTCCAATGTTAAAGTCAAACACGTTCCAAAATGTTATGTTTTGGATTCCATATAAATTATCAATACCAACTTGAATGTATGTTTTGTTTTTGTATAAATAGGGATATTTGATTATTCCATAGGACTTTGATAGTAAAAGGGTATCATAATTACTCAAAACTATTATTTTTATTGAGTCTTGTTGTGTACCTATCAATTGCAGATCTTTATCATAAACTGTGGCAGTAATATTAGAGGTATATGACCAACTTTCTCCGATATCCTTATGTGGTTTAATAGTAATAGTATCATAGCCATAAAATATAAAAGAAGTATCAAACTGATTAAACATGAAATATCCAAAGAAATCAGGTCTTTTTAATAAAAAAGTGTCGGACTGACTAATATTAGCACAGTAATAACATGAATCCACAATAGTTTCAAAAAAAGTAGTATCGCCATTTTGAGTAGCAGCTATAGATCTTGTTATATAATCACTACTGTCAGATATGTAGTTATAAACTTTAGCAGTATCTATAGGCAACCAATTTTGTGCAAAGACAAAATTTATGTTTGAAAACACAATCAGAAACTTAAAAATCCATTTCATTGTTTAAATATAGGAAAAATAAATTTATAAATTATTAAAGTAAGTATATAGTTTTCAATTTATTTTTATAGCTTAGCACTAATTAATACCAATTGTTAATCCAAAATAGCCTAAACTATTTTGGGTTTTACAATGGTAAATGCCGATAGATAAATATATTTAGTACAGTGAGGCGAAGCCGAGATTGGACTATTATATATTCCTAATCGGTATAAGTTCATTATTAATACTTTATGCCGGAAACCAGAGACATAACATTAACCGAAGCAGAGAAAAAAGAAATTCTTAAAGAGTACAGATTGCTGATTAAGAACGCTTCTCCACACCTAAAAAAAGGCGATAAAGAACGCGTAAGGCGTGCTTTTGAAATGGCTATAGAAGCTCATGCCGGTATGCGTAGAAAATCTGGCGAGCCTTACATTTATCACCCCATAGCCGTAGCTCGCATTGTTAGTGAAGAAATAGGATTGGCAGCCACTTCTATTATTTGTGCTTTGCTACACGATACTGTAGAAGATACCGAACTGACTCTTGAAGATATAGAACAAGCTTTTGATAAAGACACTGCCAAAATTGTTGATGGGTTAACCAAAATATCCGGTGTTTTTGATGTAAATACCTCTGGGCAAGCAGAAAATTTTAGAAAATTACTCCTTACCCTTACCGATGATATAAGAGTAGTAATGGTAAAGCTGGCAGACAGGCTACATAATATGCGTACATTGGGTAGCATGCCTAAAGAAAAGCAACTTAAAATAGCTTCAGAAACGGAATATTTGTATGCTCCCATAGCACACCGTATGGGTTTGTATGCAGTAAAAACCGAGCTAGAAGATTTGGCAATGAAATACAGAGTGCCCGATGTGTATAAAATGATAGCCACCAAGCTAAATGAAACCAAGCGGTCAAGAGCAAGGTATATCAATAATTTTATTGGGCCACTTAAAGATTTATTAGATAAAACAGGGCTTAAATTAGAAATTTACGGTCGCCCAAAGTCTATACATTCTATATGGCGAAAAATGGAAAAGCAAAAAGTGAATTTTGAGCAAGTTTACGATTTGTTTGCTATTAGAATAATAATAGATAGTGATGAAAAACATGAAAAAAGCGATTGTTGGAATGTATATTCCATTATAACAGATTTGTACCGACCTAATCCCAATAGATTGCGAGATTGGATTTCTAACCCAAAATCAAATGGGTATGAAGCTTTGCATACCACCGTTATAGGACCCAATGGAAAGTGGGTAGAAGTGCAAATACGTTCTAAGCGTATGCACGAAATAGCCGAAAAAGGAGTGGCGGCACACTGGAAATATAAAGAAGGAGGCGTACAAGTAGATGACGGTATAGACCAATGGCTGGCAAGCATACAAAGTTTGCTAAACGACAAAGAGCAAAATGCACTTGAAATGGTTAACAATGTAAAAATGAATCTTTTCAGTGCCGAAATATTTGTTTTTACTCCTAAAGGCGATTTAAAACGATTAAAAAGAGGTTCTACCGCTTTAGATTTTGCTTACGATGTCCATTCTGCCATAGGCAATGCTTGTATAGGAGCTAAAGTAAACCAACGCTTAGTGCCATTAAGTTACGAGCTTAAAACAGGCGACCAAATAGAAATATTAACTTCTAAAAAGCAAAAGCCAAGTGAGGATTGGTTGAGTTTTGTGGCTACAGGAAAAGCAAAAAATGCCATACGCAAAGCAGTTAATGAAGAAATTAGAAGAGTAGCCGAAGACGGCAAGCAAATACTGGAAAGAAAGCTTAAACAACTTAAAATAAATAATACAGAAGATAATTATTGGACTTTAACTAATTATTTTAAATACAATTCGCCTATAGATTTTTTTGTAGCCGTATCCAGAAACAAAATACGTATAGGCGATTTTAAAAATTTAGAAGTAGCACATGGCGTAGTAAAATTGCCTAAACCCAAAATTGAGCCTAAAAAAGAAAAATTTGAGGAAGCTGTTACCCGAACACTTTCTAAAAATGCGGAGCTAACCATAATGGGACAAAGTTCTGACGATTTGGAATATTCTTTTGCTAAATGTTGTAGTCCTATACCTGGCGATGAAGTTTTTGGATTTATAACCATAAATGACGGTATAAAAATTCACCGTACCAATTGCCCAAATGCTGTGCAGCTAATGAGTAAGTATAGCTACAGAATAGTAAAAACAAAATGGAATACAGAAAGGGAAGTAGCTTACCTTACGGGCTTAAAACTGCATGGAATAGACAGCATGGGTATTATAAGTCAAGTTTCTAAAATTATTACTAACAATATGCATATCAATATGAAATCTATTTCTTTTGAAAGCAAAGATGGAATTTATGAAGGAACAATAATGCTATATGTTACAGATAGCGAACAACTTGATAATGTTATAGCTCAAATGAAAGCCATAGAAGGATTAGTATCTGTTTCTCGGTTTGAGATAGAAGAGGATATGTAGGATTATGAAAATTGAAAATATTAAAATAACATGCCATGATGGTTTTGTATTGGCAGCCACACTATATATACCGCAAAAATTAAAAGCAGCTGTTATAATAGGAACAGCTACGGGAATAAAACGTGGGTTTTATCATTCCTTTGCAAGTTACTTAGCAGAAAATGGATACGGAGTTATTTCGTACGATAATAGATGTATTGGAGATTCAATACAAAATAATATTAATAATGGAAATGCTTCTTTAATTACTTGGGGAAGTTTAGATATGCCGGCAGTAATGGAAAAACTTAAAATGTCTTTTCCCAATACAAAGTATCACATATTGGGGCATAGTGCCGGAGGGCAACTTATAGGATTAATGCCAAACTATAAGGATATAGCTTCTGTATTTAATATTGCCTGTTCATCAGGAAGTGTAAGAAATATGAAAATGCCATATCGTTTAAAAGCTATTTTCTTTATGCGTGTTTTTATTCCGTTAAATGTTCTGTTTTTTAATAAATCAAATTCACAATGGCTGGGTATGGGAGAGCCACTTCCTAAACACGTTGCAAAACAATGGGCTAAATGGTGCAATGGAGTAGGCTATATAGCTACCGATTTTGGCAAAGCCGTTAAAACACATTATTACAATGAAATAAATATTCCTGCACAATGGATATATGCTACAGATGATGATATAGCCAATGAAAATAATGTAAAAGATATGATACGCGTTTTCCCTAACATGAAAGCAGAAATAATTGCCTTAAACCCTAAAGATTATAATTTAAGCGAAATAGGACACATGAAATTTTTTAGTACAAAAAGTAAGCAACTTTGGTCTTTAGCTATAGAGTGGTTTGAAAAAAATACAAAATAGGTATCTCTTTAATATTGAGAAGAAATGCATTTATCCACAAGCTATTAACTATACTAAGTGTTTCAATAAAAAATAGTTAAATTTGCCAGCGTGTTAGCCAATACAGAAGTAATAGAACAAGTAAAAGATATTTTTGCCACTTATTTGGAGAAAAATGGATTGCGTAAAACATCTGAGCGTTTTGCCATACTGGAAGAAATATACTCAAGAGAAGACCATTTTGAAGCTGAAACTTTATACATTGATTTAAAAAACAATAATTTTAATGTAAGCAGAGCTACGGTTTATAATACTTTAGATTTATTAAACTCTTGCGATTTAATAAAAAAACATCAGTTTGGAAAAAATTTAGCTCAATACGAAAAATCTTATGGCTACAAACAGCACGACCATATTATATGCGTAAAATGCAGCAAAGTAGTAGAGTTTTGCGACCCACGTGTACAGCAAATAAAAAACTTAATGGGCGGACTGTTAGATTTTGAAATAACACACCATTCTCTAAATTTGTTTGGATATTGCAGTTCTTGCCAAAAAAATAAAAACACTAAAAATAATAGCAATTAACAATGGAAATAAGCAGAATAATTGAAGATAAAATCAGTTATATTTCACTAAGTGGAAATTTACTTGGAGAAAAAGATTCTAACCCTATAATTGAATCTATATCAAAAAGCATAGAAAATGACAGCAACCTTTTTGTGGTTGATGTTAAAGAGCTTCAATATGTAAATAGTACAGGAATATCTGCTTTAATTAGCATATTAACCAAAAGTAGAAATGCAGGCGGAGAAATGATATTAATCAATTTACCAAGTCAGCTAAAAAAAATATTAGAACTTACAAAATTAGACAAAGTATTTCCTTTAGCCGAAGATAAAGAAACAGCAGTAAAACTTTTAAACAGATAAAATATGGGAAATGTAGATGTATTAGTAGGTTTACAATGGGGCGATGAAGGAAAAGGAAAAATAGTAGATTATTTAGCACCCAAATACGATATAATAGCTCGTTTTCAAGGTGGACCAAATGCAGGACACACCTTAGTGGTTAATAACGAAAAAATAGTTTTACACACCATTCCATCGGGCATTTTGCACGAAAATACTTACAATTTAATAGGCAATGGAGTAGTAATTAATCCTATAACGCTTTGCCAAGAAATAGCCAAAGTAAAAACGTGGGGCGTAGATTTAAAAAAGTACTTAATTATTTCTGAAAAAGCACATTTAATATTACCTACACACAAAGTGTTAGACGCTGCCAGCGAAGCCGCCAAAGGAAAAGAAAAAATAGGTTCAACACTTAGAGGAATAGGGCCTACTTATATGGATAAAACAGGCAGAAATGGCTTGCGTATAGGCGATATATTGACAGCCGATTTTAAAGCAAAATATCAAAAATTAAAGGAAAAACACCTACAAATGCTTAAAATGTACGATTTTGAGTTTGATATTACAGCCGAAGAAAAAGAATGGTTTGCCAGTATTGAAGAATTAAAAGCCTACAAAATTGTTTCGGGTGAATATTATGTAAATAATGCTTTAAGTGCAGGTAAAAATATTTTAGCAGAAGGAGCACAAGGAAGCATGTTAGATATAGATTTTGGTACTTATCCTTTTGTTACCTCTTCAAATACTATTTCTTCCGGTGCTTGCAATGGCTTAGGTGTAGCTCCCAATAAAATAAAAGAAGTAATAGGTATATCAAAAGCATATTGCACCAGAGTGGGAAGTGGGCCTTTTCCATCGGAACTCAACGATGCAGTAGGCGAAAGAATAAGACAAGCAGGCTTTGAATTTGGTGCCACCACCGGCAGACCAAGACGCTGTGGGTGGATAGATTTAGTGGCACTTCGTTATGCTTGTATCTTAAATGGCGTTACTCAAATAGCACTTACTAAAGCAGATGTTTTAAATGATTTTGACACTATAAAAGCTTGCACAAGTTATACCATAAATGGAAAACCCACCAATGAATTGCCTTTTGAATTAACAGATGACATTCAATGCAATTATACGGACTACCCAGGTTGGAAAGATAATTTAGATGCTTTAAATTATGAAAATGTACCTAATGCTTTAAAATCTTATGTTTTAGAACTTGAAAAGTATTTAGATACGCCTGTTTCTATGGTTTCTACAGGGCCAGAGAGAGAGAAACTACTGATAAAAGACGTAGTTAATGTTTAATTATTAGTGTTTAATGTAAAACATTAGCCATAAAATATTTTACATTTTGTTATGCAAGAAAGTACCAAACTAAAATTAGCAGATGCTACTTTATTTAAAAAGCAATGTATAGTTTGGGCATCGCAGTTTTCTACTTTTTTATGTTTAGATAATAACTATTCTAAAGATAAATATCATCAAGAGGAGTTTGTTATTGCTGTAGATGCAGTTAATAAAATAGAGCTACAAAATACCAATAATGCTTTTGAAAAATTAAAAACATATCATGCTGAAAATGAGCAAACTATATACGGTTATTTAAGTTATGATTTGAAGAATGATGTAGAGAATTTATCCTCAAAAAATAAGGACAATTTAAACTTTCCGGAGCTATATTTCTTTTCGCCAAGATATGAAATTAAGATAAAAGATAACACTTGTATTATCAATAGAAATTATATTGAATCTATCTACATAAAAGATGCAATTGAAGCGGTAGATGTTAGTACGGAAATTTCTTTAAATAAAATAGAATGGAAAAAAAGAGTAAGTAAAACTACTTATATAGAAACCGTTGAAAAAATAAGAAAAGATATAGAAGAAGGTACAGTTTATGAGCTGAATTATTGCTATGAAAATTATACTGAGAATATAAATGTAAATCCGCTTTCAATTTTTTTGCGTATTAATGAGCAAGTAAAAGCTCCGTTTTCGTCATTAATAAAGTTAAATGATAAGTATGTATTGTCTTTTTCGCCAGAGCGGTTTATGCAAATGCAAGAAGGTAAAATGATAAGCCAGCCTATAAAAGGTACACGAAAAAAGGGTAGTGGAGCAAAGGAGAATAAGGCATTAAAGCAAGATTTGCTACAAGATGAAAAAGAGCGTGCAGAAAATGTAATGATAGTAGATTTGGTGCGTAATGATTTTGCCCGAAGTGCCATAACGGGGACTATAAAAGTAGATGAGCTATTTGGTATTTATGAGTTTGAAAACATTATACAGATGATTTCTACCGTAAGTGCACAGAAAAGAGAAAATATAAATGCCATTGATGCTTTAAAGCTTTGTTTTCCTATGGGAAGTATGACGGGAGCACCCAAAATTAAAGCCATGCAACTAATAGAACAGTACGAAAACACGAAACGGGGTGTTTATTCTGGAGCAATAGGCTACATAAAACCCAATGGCGATTTTGATTTTAATGTAGTTATCCGAACGCTTTTGTATAATGCAACCCGACAATATTTATCGTATCAAGTAGGCGGAGCTATTACTTATGATAGTAAGGCAGAAAAAGAATGGGAAGAAACTATCGCTAAGTTTCAGTCGGTTTTGGGGTATTTGTAAAATGAAAAAAGGCATGAAAAATCAATTTCACACCTTTTTTATTTTGAAACTTACTTTAATATTTAATCTCTTTTTAGCTTTTTAAGTTTAAGAGAAATATAGATGTTAAATACACCCGAAGCTATAAATGCAAGACCTGTCCAAACAACAATAGTAATGCCTGCAAAAATTGGATTCCAAAGTAGCATTATAGAGAAAAGTAATCCTAAAATGCCTAATGCCATTAATGTACCCCATTCCATTACACGGTAGTTTTTTAAGTCTAATGAAAAACCTATAGCACCAAATGAACGGAACATAATTAAAAAACCAACATAAAGCGGTAAAGTAATCATTGACACTAAAGGATTGTTAATCAGCATAATACCAACTACTAAACTTAGTATTCCAAATACCAAGTTCCAGCCCCAATGGTCGTATTCATTTCTATTGCTTAAAGCAAAAGCTATTTCTAAAATTCCCGAAATAATAAAGGAAATAGTAAAAACTATAGATAGAGCTTCATACGATTCAAGCGGAGAAGCTAAAGTCCAAATACCTGTGGCAATAAATACAAGCCCAAGTATTAATAATAAGTACCAGTGTTTAATTGAATTTTGAATTCTTTTTAGAAAGTTATTTTCCATGATTTTAATTTTTTGTGGGTTAATTAATTTGTTTTATGATACAAAGTTACTGCTATTAGTGTTCTCTATGTCAACTCAAAAAGTTTAAACCATACTCTTAAACGGTAAAAGTTAATATCTTTACCCAACATTTTAAGTGAATGAAGGATTATAAAAATTATTTTATTGTAAAAGAGCAACCCGAAATAGTATATAGAGCTTTGGTTAATCCCCAAATTATAAAGCTATGGACGGGTTTTGAAGCTATAATGACAGAAACCGTAGGAGAGGAGTTTAATTTGTATGACGATAGTGTGGTAGGTCAAAACATTGCATTTGAACCCAACAAATTAATAGAGCAAGAGTGGTATTTTGGCGAGCAAGAAGAACCTTCTATTGTTACTATGAAACTCCATGAACATAAAAAAGGTACATCTTTAGAGTTTAGGCAAACCAATATCCCAGAAGAATTTTATGAAAATATAGTAGATGGTATTGAAAACATCTATATGGCAGATTTACAAGATTTTTACGAAGGAGAGTAAAATCCAACAGGTCATACTATTGGGCATGTTATTTTCTTCTAACCACACTATTTGCCATAGCTGCCGTCTTTTTTTCTTCGTTAGTGTTTACTTCATTGTACTCTTTAACTAAAGATGTTACAATATCTTTAACGGGGCGTATGCTTTTTACATATTCTATAGAAGGCCCGGCACACCAAACTGAATTGTAAGTAGAACTAAAAGCAGCTTTTTCTATGGCTTTCATTCCTTTATAAAAAGTAAGCATTTTAACATACTTTTTTAGTTTTTTGTTTTTGCTTAGTAGTTTTTCAAACCAGTTTTGGGTTGTTCCTACTTTTTGTACATAGGGCGTATTGATAACTGTTAAATGAGAACCCGATATTTTAGTTGTAAGTACAATGTCATCTGCACCATAATCTACACAAGCTTGTTTATACTCCTGCGAAACGGGAGCTTCCGGAGTGGCTATAAAAATACTGCCCATGCTTACGCCCACAGCACCATCTTCATTAATACGTTTCCAAATACCGACACCATCGCCCACACCTCCGGCAGAAATTACAGGAATAGAGCAGTTTTTCTTTAATAAAGGAATTAATTCGCTGCTCAACATAGGCCCACAATGCCCTCCGGCTTCTTTATTAACAGCTATTAAAGCATCTGCACCTAAATCTTCTACCTTTTTGGCATATTTTACATCTACTACATCGCAAAATACTTTAATGCCGGCAGGTTTGCATTTAGCTATCACTTCTTCCGGAGAACCTAAGGAAGTTATAATGAAATCTACTTTTAAATCTATGCACGCATCTAACTGTTTTTTGTAGTGAATGTTAGATTGATTTACTATTAAGTTAATACCAATGGAACCATCTGCCGCATTTCTAATTTTTTCAATGCCTTCACGCATTTGCTCAATAGTACGCCAGTTAAGTGCCGGAATACACGGAGCAATACCAGCTTTAATGGCTTCTATACTCATTTCTTCATTGCTTACCAAAAACATGGGAGCAAGAATAATAGGGTACTTAATATTAAGTAGTTCTGTAAGTGGTGTTTTTATTGTGTTATTCATAAAATAAATTTTATAATAAAATACTTAAGGCTTCTCTAACTTTATTTTCTTTAATTAGCTGTTTCGCTATTGAAAATTTAGCTGTTTCGTCAGTTAAAAATAATTCTTTATTCTTTAAAATTTCTTCTTTTGTAGGCAGTTCCGTTTCCATTGCCATTTGTGCTATTTCGTTTCCTGTAAGGAAAGTACTTTCCACTATGTGTTTAGGCAAACCGTCAAAACCTAAATTTATTTTTTCAAATGGATTGTTGATTTCAAAAACTGCATCTCCACTGGCACGCACATAATAGTTTTTACCCATTCTGCCTACTAAATCTAATTTTTGTGGATCTATCATGCCGTCTTCTCCTAAAATATTTTCAGCAATATGCATGTGCACTACTTCGCAAATAAATAAATTAGCGGCTCCTCCTTCTTTTCCTGTATATATTATTTCTTTCACTTTACACTCAAACTGAATAGGACTTTCTTTTACTCTTTTGGCTTTTACAATTACAGAGTCTATTGGCGTAACACCCGCTTTTGTAAACTCATTTATATTAGTAGGGTAGTCTGTACTACAAATATTCATTTGATGCACTAAACTATACGGCACTATATTGATAACCACCTCTTTAGTATGCTCTATATTGTGTAGCGTATCTTTTGTGGTGTTATCTCTACCTCTTCTATTGCTTGAAAAAATTACCGTAGGCGGATTAGCTCCAAAAACATTAAAAAAACTGTAGGGTGCTAAATTAGGCTTTCCATTTTCATCTACGGTACTTGCCCAGCATATTGGTCGTGGCCCTATGCCACCCGTTAAAAATTGATGTCTTTTAGGTATAGCTAAATCGTAAGGATTAAATGACAGCATTGTTTTTCTTTTTTAAAATGAAATATAAAATTAAGGTAATTATAAAAGGAATTCCTATCCAAATAAGTTCACTTTGAATAACTTTTAATCCCCATTGGCTAAGAAAGTTTTTAATACCAATGGGCGAAACTTTTATTACTCTCCAAGGCAAAAAATATCGGGTATTATCAAAAGGAGCAAAAAAGGCTACACCCTTACCGCCTGTAGTCATGGCATCTAAAATGGTATGCGATAATGTGGATATGAATAAGAATACAAAGAAGATAATTCTTTCTATTTTGTTTTTGCTCAAAAATAAAGCAGTAATAAGAGCTAAAACCAAACTAAAAAGCAAGGAATGACTTATACCTCTGTGTCCCCATACACTTTCATAAGGTATGCCAAATTTAAAAGTTATTACATCTGCATCGGGAAGAATGCTGTAAACTACACCTAATAAAACTATTTTTAAAGGTAGTTTATATTTAATGTCTATTAAATTTCTAAAACTTAAAGCTGCTAAAGCATGACCAAAAGCCGATGCCATTAGTTAGCCGGCAATATTTTAACTACACTTTCTCCAAAACCTACTCTTACACCATTTTTTTCGCTATAAGCACGCATTATACAAACATCTCCGTCTTGCATAAACTTGCGTTCTGTGCCGTCTTTTAGTTTAATGGGTTTAGTGCCTTTCCATGTTAACTCTAACATAGAACCATATTCATTTTTTTCGGGTCCACTTATAGTGCCTGAGGCATACATATCGCCTACATTTATATTGCAACCGTTTACGGTTTGATGAGCCAATTGTTGGTTCATATTCCAATACATATATTTGTAGTTAGAAGTACAAATTAAGTTTTCATCGCCATTTTCTGTTTTAATTATTACTTCTAAATTAATGTCAAAATTGGCATCTTTTTCATATTGCAAATAGGGTAGTACCTTAGGTTCTTGGGTGTAGCCTTTAGTTCTAAATGGTTCTAAGGCGTCCATAGTTACTACCCACGGAGAAATAACAGAACCAAAGTTTTTGCCTAAAAATGGCCCTAATGGCACGTATTCCCATCCTTGAATATCTCTGGCACTTAAATCGTTAAAAATAACCATTCCCCATATTGCATTTTCGGCTTCATTTACGGGAATAGACTCGCCTAACTTAGTTTTCTTGCAAGTAATAAATGCCATTTCTAATTCAAAATCAAACAATTTTGAAGGACCATAAACAGGAGCGTCTGCGTCTGCCGGCTTCATTTGCCCTTTTGGTCGGTGTATTTCGGCAGGCGAAACTACTATAGAACTTGACCTGCCATGATAGCCAACAGGTATATGTTTCCAGTTGGGCAGTAAAGCATTATTTGGGTCTCTAAATAAGCAACCTACATTAGTGGCATGGTCTAAACTGCTGTAAAAATCGGTATAATCTCCCACCGCTACAGGCATGTGCATCGTAGCTTGGCTCATGCTTACCATAATACTTCCTCTGTGTGTAGAATCTTTTAATTCATCATTGTTTTCATCTAATAATACGGCAATTCTATCTCTAATTTTTCGGGCAAAAGGTCTGCCTTCTGCCATAAAATCATTTAAAGTACTGTTATTTACTAATGATTCTTCAATTTGTATAAAGTTATTGTTATTTAACTCTACTAAATCTACTATTTTATCTCCTATGGCTACACCAACTCTTGGTGTTTTTTTGCTTGTAGAAAATATACCAAAAGGCAAATTTTGTAATGTAAAATCAGTATTTTCTGAATTTTCTACCCAAGATTTTTTTAAACTTTCCGACATAGCTTATCTAACTTTTATGTTTATAGTGCAAACTTATAAATAATCGGATTAAACCACTAACTTTATCATTAAATTTAATCAACATGAATGCATTAGGCAATATTATTTGGATGATTTTTGGCGGTTTTTTTACGGCTATTGAATACATAATGGCAGGTTGTGCTTTGTGTATTACTATTATTGGTATCCCGTTTGGCTTGCAGTGTTTTAAGTTGGCTTTTTATGTATTGCTACCTTTTGGACACAAAACCGTGAAAAGGGAAAGTAGAACATCTCCAGAAGGATGTGTATATACTTTTTTGAATATTATTTGGTTTTTTGTAGGGGCAATACCTTTGGTTTTATCCCATTTGTTTTGGGGTATTTTGTTGGGTATTACCATTATAGGTATTCCGTTTGCTAAACAACATTTTAAGTTAATGAGTTTGGCTCTTACTCCCTTTGGGAGAGATATTGTAGAGGTAAATTAATAACCTAAGGCTGTTCTATAACTATATCATATTTTCTAAGTAGTCCGGCAAGGTTGTTAATAGAAAATTTTGCTTTTCTAATTTGATTTTTATCGGCATCTATATCAAAATTATAAGCTGTGCTTAAATTAGCTTTTTTAAGAATTGTAGCATCAAAAACGGCTAATTCTAAGTTGCAGTTTTCAAAAGTTGCTTCGGTTAAATCTGCTTTTGTAAAATCAACTTCTATAAGTGAGCAATTAATAAATTTGGTTTTACTTATTTTAGTGTCATAAAAAGACGAGTGGTTGAGTTGGCAATTTTCAAAAGAAAATTCAAGTCCAAATTTATTGCAACTATCAAATAATAATCCCAACATTTTGCAATTTTTAAATTGAATATTCCTGAAAGCAGTATTATTGATTTTGCACATAGATAAATTGCACTCAATAAAATGACAATCTATAAATTTATAGTTGGATAAGTTGTAAGATGAAAAATCGCAATTATTGAAAGTACAGCCGTCATATTCTTTTGCTTCTAATTCATTTGTAGTAAAATCAATATTGCTAAATGTTTTATCTTGTATGTATTTTTCTGTCATTGAGCAATAATTATAAAGTAAAGCTTTTTGCTTTAGCGATAGCACTGTCTATTCCTTCTACTTTTTTACCTCCCGCAGTAGCGTAAAAAGGCTGCCCACCGCCACCGCCTTGTATTTCTTTTGCTATTTCTCTAATTATTGTTCCGGCATTTAAGTTGCGTTCTTTTACTATGTTATCGCTTATCATAACCGTAAGCAAAGGTTTGTCATTAATAATACTACCTAATACTAAAAATAGATTTTCAACTTCATTTTTCAACTGAAATGCTAAGTTTTTAATGCTATCGGCATTGGGTGCATCTATTTTTTCGGCAATAATATTTAAGCCGTTTTCTGTACTTACTTTTTTCAAAAGCTCTTCTTTAATATTGCCTTGTTGTTGTAGTTGTAGTGCTTCTAACTGTTTTTTTAGTTGCTCGTTTTCTTCTTGAAGTTTTACTACGGCATCTACAGTTTTTGGCGGATTATTAAGCAAAGTTTTTATTTGGTTAAGTGCATCTTCTTGCTCTTTGTAGTAGGCTATTACTTTATTGCCCGTCAAAGCTTCTATTCTTCTAATACCAGCAGCTATAGAATTTTCATTTATTATTTTAAAATACTTTATATTACCTGTGTTTTCTACATGCGTGCCACCACATAATTCTATAGAATTACCAAATTTTACTACTCTAACTTTATCTCCATATTTTTCGCCAAACAAAGCCATAGCACCCATTTCTTTCGCTTTTTCTATTGGCGTATCGGCATAGCTTTGTAGTGGGATAGATTTTTCTATTTCTTGGTTAACCAGTTCTTCTATTTTGTTTAATTCTTCATCCGTTACTTTTTGAAAATGCGAGAAATCAAAACGCAAATATTCATCATTTACCAGTGAACCTCTTTGCTCTACATGAGTGCCTAAAGTATCTCTTAAAGCTTTGTGCAATAAATGCGTAGCACTATGGTTCATAGCTGTTTTATTCCTTTTTTCTTTATTTACAGAGGCATTAAAAGTGGCATTTATATTTTTGGGCAATTCATTTACTATATGTATAAACAGTTGATTTTCTTTTTGAGTATCAATTACGTATGTTTTTTCTCCATTGTTTTCTATATAGCCCGTATCGCCCACTTGTCCACCACTTTCGGCATAAAAAGGCGTTTTATCAAAAACTAAATGATACTGTGTTTTGCCTTTTTTCTCTACTTTTCGGTATTTAGTTATTTTTACAGGACATTCTAAAGTGGTGTATCCTTCAAAATTAGTAAGGTCGCTTTCTGCTAAAACAGTCCAATCGCTTTGCTCGCTTTGCTCGGCATTTCTTGAACGATTTTTTTGCTCTTGCATAGCTTTTTCAAAACCTTTAATATCAACAGACAATCCTTTTTCTTTAGCCACTAATTCGGTTAAATCTAAAGGGAAACCGTAGGTGTCGTATAGTTCAAAAGCTTTAGTGCCGTCTATAATTGTTTTACCTTTTTTATGTAGCTCTTTTTCTATATCGTCTATTAATTTTAGCCCTGTAGATAATGTTTTAAAAAAACTGTTTTCTTCTTCGGTAATAACTTTTTCTATAAATTTTTCTTGCAGTTTTATTTCGGGAAAAACATCTTTAAACTGTGCTACTAAAACGGGCAATAATTGAGCTAAAAAAGCTTTGTTAAAACCTAAATAAGTGTAGCCGTAGCGTACAGCTCTACGCAATATTCTGCGTATTACATACCCTGCTCCGTTGCTGGCAGGCAGTTGTCCATCGGCTATAGTAAAAGAAATGGCTCTTATATGGTCTGCTATTACTCTAAAAGCTATGTCTGTCTGCTCATTTTTGCCATAAGTTTTACCTGAAATTTCTTCAAGTTTTTCTATTAACGGCATGAAAATATCCGTATCATAATTGCTGGTTTTGTTTTGTAAAACACGCACTAATCTTTCAAAGCCCATGCCGGTATCTACATGCTGTTTTGATAGTTTTACTAAGCTGCCATCGGCTTTTCTTTCAAACTCTATAAATACGTTGTTCCATATTTCTATCACTTGAGGGTCATCGGCATTTACTAAAGTAGCTCCATCCACTTTTTTTCTTTCTTCATCATTTCTGCCGTCATAATGAATTTCGGTACATGGCCCACAAGGACCCACATCGCCCATTTCCCAAAAATTATCTTTTTTATTGCCTTTAAGTATATGTTTTTCGTTTACTAAAGTTTTCCAAATATCAAAAGCTTCTTTATCAAAACTTAAATTATCGCCTTTATCGCCTTCAAAAACGGTTACGTACAATCTGGTTTTATCTATTCCATAAACATTGGTCAGCAACTCCCAACTCCAATTTATAGCTTCTTTTTTAAAATAATCGCCAAAGCTCCAATTGCCCAACATTTCAAACATAGTATGATGATAGGTATCTACACCTACTTCTTCTAAATCGTTGTGTTTTCCACTTACTCTTAAGCATTTTTGTGTGTCCGCTACACGAGAATTTACTATTTTTTTATTGCCCAAAAAATAATCTTTAAACTGGTTCATACCCGCATTATTAAACATTAAAGTAGGGTCGTCTTTTACCACAATAGGGGCAGATGGCACTATTTTATGTCCTTTCTTTTCAAAAAAATCCAAAAAGTTTTTTCTTATCTCTTTAGCCGATTTCATTTTTAATTAACTTTAATTATATACTTAAGTGCGTATTTTTTAGTATCTTCACTTCCTGTAAAGAAAAATAAAGCACAAAATTACATTTTTAATAGCACGTGAAAAAAGAAAAGTACTATTATAATTTAAAAACACTACAGTACGAAAAAGTTAAAACTACTTTTTCTGTAAAGTTATTCAGAGGCGTAGTTATTTTGGTTTCTGTATTGGTTACAGCTTTTTTATTGAGCTTGCTGGGCGGTGCATTATTCTCTTCTCCAAGGGAAAAAATGTTAGAGCAAGAAAATAGAGTTCAAAAAGATCAATTGCAATATTTAAGCGGTTCAGTAGATGAGCTTTCAAAGGTTTTAGAGTCCTTGCAAGAAAGAGATAGAAATACTTACAGAGTAATTTTTGAGTCGGAGCCTATTTCTCAATCATTGTGGAACTCAGGAGTGGGAGGCTCAGAAAGATATAAAGAGCTTAAAAGGTTTACTACGGGCGATTTAATGATAGATGTAAACAAGAAATTAGATGCTTTAAAAAGAAAAATGTATTGGCAATCTGAATCTTATGATGATTTAGCTAAATTAGTTACTAAGAAAGAAGATATGTTGCAATCTTTGCCGGCTATACAGCCTGTAGCTAATTATGATTTAAAAAGAATGGCATCGGGATATGGGTGGCGTATAGACCCTGTTTATGGTGTAAATAAGTTTCATGCAGGCATGGATTTTTCTGCACCCGTGGGAACAGAAATTTATGCTACGGCAAAGGGAAAAGTTGTGGATGTAGGGTATAATTCAGGAGGTTATGGCAATAGAATTATTATAGAACATGGCTATGGCTACCAAACTTTATATGCTCACATGAGTGCTTTTAATGTAAAAATGGGAGAAACAGTGCAGCGAGGACAAATTATTGGTTATGTGGGCAATACAGGAAAATCTGTAGGACCACATTTACACTATGAAGTACATAAAAATGGCGAAAAATTAAATCCCGTTTTATTCTACTATAAAGATTTAGACGATGAGCAATATCAAGAAATGATACAAATGTCTGAAAATGGCGGAGGCTCTTTGGATTAATGGTTAATTGTTAGTGTTTAATGATTAATTAAGTACAGAATATTAATGACTATCCGTTATTATGCCAATAATTTATGCTTTAAGATAGCATCTGGGGACGTTTAAGTAATTTGAATTACAGTTTTTAGTCTTTTACTTTTGTCTTGATACAAAAGTAACAAAAAATCAAGACTGTAATCAAAAATACTAAAATGCTATAAAACAGACGAGGACAAATTAATGTATACTCAATTTTAGTTTTCTCATAGTGGTTCTACTTGTAGGAGCATACTAATTTGTCTGTTTGTTGTTTTATAATTTCATTCATTGTGGATGTCTGTTTTACATCATTTCTTAACGTATTTTTGATTAAGGTCAGGTAAAGGTGCACCTTAAGTTTGCAAGTGGGGTACCCATTAACCGAAAACCCGTAAAAAATTAAACTGTTTGAAGAACGGAGTGATGAGTTTTTGATTTTTAGGAGTTGAGGTTATAATGGGTTGCTGAAAACTTAGTGCGATTCCCTGACTGCCGTCAGGCAAGTTTTGTAACTTTTCTACTAAAGAAAAGTTAATGTAAAATACTTTAGGTGTCTTTACGGATAATCATAGAATATTTTAATATAAAACAGTCAGAAATTTTCTTTTAATACCATACATTTGTAGAGGAATCTATGCCTATACACAAACAAAACATAGAAAAAAAAGTGAAAACAATACAGATAACAACGCAAACTAATACAACAAGAAGTATTACACACTAAAAATAAATAAATCTCAATATCAATAAACCCATAGAAAGCCGGTTCCGTTCAACCTGCGTTCTCATTGTTCGTCCTTCGGACGCAACGAAAACTTAGTTGTTGTAAGCAGTTTTTTTAATTATATTATATTTTAAAAATTCCGATATGCCATAATATTCCACTAGGGTCGTGAAGGAAAAACTCGTTTCCCCATTCATTATGAGCTATTTCGGATAATCGTACATTTTCATACTTCTCAGTCAAATTTAAACTCTGTATACTATTTAGAGTGCTTTCTAAATTATCAACTTCGAGAAAAATCATTGAATTTTCAACCCAATCCTTTACGTAATAATCTTGTAAATAGAACCCAAATCTGCCTAAATAGAAGTAGGACATTTTTTCAGATGTAACTAATTCTTTAAAACCTAAATCCAAATAAAAATTTCTAGAAATATTATAGTTTTTAGAGCCAATAAAAGTCCTTATTGAATTGCCTATTAAATTCATTTTGTATTGTTTATAAATTGCTTACAACGGGAGTTTGTGCATTAACCCACAAAACTCGGGCTTTTCAAATGTAAATATAAAATATATTTTTGAAAATTAAGCCGTTTTTTAAGCAAAATGTGAGGAGTGGATTTTGTTGTGTGGTGGCTTAATATTAATAGAAGAGAACATTAATGTAGTTCCGTTCAACCTGCGTTTTCATTGTTCGTCCTTCGGACGCAACGAAAACTTAGTTGTTGTAGGCAGGTATTCTGCTATTCTTGTTCAAAGTATTCAATACAATCGTCTTGTCCGTTTAAAATTTTATTTGGGTTTTCTGTGATTTTCACGTCTGGCATTACACCCAAACCAATATTGCTCAAATCCTTTCGTAGATTATATTGTGTTTTGGGTATAGTAAAAGAGATTTTTGTATTGGGTAATATTACAACTTCGTTTGGTCCTCCTGAATTTACATAAGCACTCCCGCCTGTCATCTCGCCTACTATTTTTCCTCTTTTAGTTTCTTTTACAGTATTGGCAAAAATGGCTGAACAAGAAAAACTTCCGCCATTGGTAAATACATAAACTTTGCCTGCAAAAGCATCTTTATTCGGTTTAAAAAACTTTGACCAACCTGCATTAAACTTCTTATTTCGTCCGTTTTTGACTTTGTAATAACTATTAACGCACTGAAAAGAAGAATCCATAAAATATTGTAACAGGTAAATTCCGTTACTCAATTCTCCGCCTTGATTGTCTCTTAAATCAATTGCTAAATTTTTTATATGATTTTCTTCAATGGTTCTAAAAATGGTTTTAATCTCCTTCTTAAAGTTTTGATTGTAATCGTTTTTAAGTATTTTTTTGTCAAAAGATTTAATTGTGATTACAGCAGAATATCCATTTTCTAAAATTTTAAAATCTATTCCTTTTTCTACTGTCTTATCTCTTTTAGATTTTATTTCACTTCTAGGTAGTCCTGTAATTTCAACAGTATTCAGTTTGTTATTTTCATCTATAAACTCAATAACATAATGGTTTTTAAACCCAAAATAGTAACTGTAATATGCAGGGAAAAATTGGTACGTTAAATTCTTGGGATACTGTAAATTATTACCATCTCTGCAAGTATGTTGAACGATTAAATCAAGAATATCGGAAACTTGCATTCCATTGATTTTTGTCAAGGTAGAACCAATTGAAATATTTTGTTCATTACTAAAATTCCTGACAACAACTAGGCTGTCGTTTGTCAAAAAAACATCTAAAGGAAAAAGGGGTGCAGAATTGAAAAAATCTTCTAAATGCTTGGCACTTGGATAAATGTAAGAATGACCATCTTTTAGAACACTTGAAAAAGAAGTGATTATTTTAAATGCTTCTGCTTGATTTATAGTATTGGGAAGATTTTCGTATTTGTTTTCAAACCAATTGTCAACTGTTGTTTTAGAACTGTAGGTATATAAATTGGGGTGATTTTGCTCTAACTGATTTTTTAGGTACTTCAAGTCAGAAATTACTTCACTTTTTGTATAAAGACTGTCCTGTCCGAATAGTTTTAGATTAACCAAAACAATTAGTATCAAAAAAAGATAGCGTTTTATATTCATTCGCGTCTGTTTTACTTGCCTACAACGTCTTGAATAAACGCTAGTAGCGGCTTCATTTCTTTTAATTTGCAAGGTACTACACTTTTTATTAAAAACTCAAAGCAGACAAGCTGGTACTTACCCGCTATTGCGTTTATTTTTTGTTGTGCGTTCGGCTTTAATAGGTTAATCAATATTTGATATTATTATATCTGAACTGGTAGGAAAACTTGTTGTGTTTTGAAGATGCCAACTACCATTTTCAAAAACATAAATCTTGTTATCATCCATTAAAACAAATTTACCGTTAGAACTTATTACATTACCAGAACTTGGGAAACTTGTTGTGTTTTGAAGATACCAGATGCCATTTTCAAAAGCGTAAATCTTATTATCATCAATTAAAACAAATTTACCATTAGATCCTTTTACATCACTTGAACTTGGAAAACTTGTTGTATTTTGAAGATGCCAGGTGCCATTTTCAAAAGCATAAATCTTATTATCATCAATTAAAACAAAATTTCCATTAGAACCTATTACATCACTTGAACTTGGAAAACTTGTTGTATTTTGAAGATACCAAGTACCATTTTCAAAAGCATAAATTTTATTATCATCAATTAAAACAAAATTCCCATTAGAACCTATTACATCGCTTGAACTTGGGAAACTTGTTGTGTTTTGAAGATACCAAGTGCCATTTTCAAAAACATAAATCTTGTTGTCATCAATTAGAGCAAATCTACTATCTTTAAACTGACTAGTTCCAAGAGTATTATTTGAAGAGTTTGCCGTCTCTTCCGCAAACAAAGCATAAGGCACACTCATCAATTGATTCACACCCACATTAGTGTAAGATGTTCCACCTGTTGGGTCAACTTCTACTTTTAAAAATTTAGAATTTGTTCCCCAATCAATGCCTGAAAATGTTCCAGATATTGGAGTTCCTTGTCCAATGTTTAAATTAAACAAGCCTTGTGCATTGGTTGTTTTAGTATGTGTTTCAGAATAAACAACTGTTCCCGTTGCTGAGTTGTCTAACACACTAACTTTAACACCAACTGTGCCATTAGCTACAGGTGTTCCTCCAGAATTAAATGCTACTGCTTGATAGCTTACACCTTGTGGCACTTGTGCAAAACATACAATTGTCAAAAGTGTGAATAGAAAAGTAAATATGTTTTTCATGGTTTTATTTTTTAATGATTTTAAATGATTGAATTTTTTGATTGTTGGTTTGAATTAGATACGTTCCTGTTTGCAAGGATGATAAATCTACTTGATTATTTATTACATTTTTATTTTCTACTAATCTTCCACTAAGGTCGTAAATAGAAATTGCATTAAACTTTTCGTTTTCTGTTTCAATAAAAACAGAATTTGATGTAGGATTAGGATAGGCAGTTACATTTTCTAAAATGGTCAATTCGTTTAATCCAGTTACAAAAAATTCAATTCTTGAAACTGCTCCAATAGTCCCAGAACTTGCTTCATTTGGGTCAGAAACTGGCAAAACAAAAATTTCTCCAACGGTATAAATTAGGTTGTTAGATGAAACTGCTCCATTATTAATGGAATAAAGGTCTTGGCAATAAGCATAACTTAGTCCAAGACTTAAAGTGAGTAAAATGGTTTTTTTCATAATGTTATTTTAAATGTTTTCAAAATTTCTCTTTGTTTAGCTGACGCACAACGGGAGTTTGTGCATTAACCCACAAAACTCGGGCTTTTCAAATGTAAATATAAAATATATTTTTGAAAATTGAGGTGTTTTTTAGCGGAAATGTGAGGAGTGGATTTTGTTGTGTGAGGCTTTGGGAATGTTTCCTTCTGTATTAAGCGTATGGTTGGTAAAGCCGAGTGCTTTAACATCAAGCGTATCTACAAAGGCATCTACTACTCGGGCAAAGCTATCGGGTGCTACCATTTGGTCTAAGCAGGTAACCTCCAACTGAAATCTGTCTTGTTTTTGTCGGTATTGCATACCTTAAAGATAATATACTTATAACCCAAGCTATATTTTTCTTGTAAACTTGTCCACAATACGGTGTGTAGGTTATTGCACAGTCTGACGTTTGGTATATGAAGCGTAGCATCCCAAAGGGTGCTATGATTTCGTATACAGTGTTATGTGTTTTTTTTATTTTATAAGTGAGCATAAACCATATCAATTTTACATCCAATTCTATTCTCAAATTCATCAAGAAACTCTTTTTTGAATTCAACCCAATTCCAAAAAACAAAGCCTAAGTCACTAAATCCCCAAACTGGATCGAATCTGTAACTATGTATTTCATTCGAGTGCTCACATTTTGGACAAGTGAGATTATTGCTCTCTTTTGAAGCCCATTCGTTAAAGAAATCCCAATCTTCTTCTGCAATATTTTTATTACAATCTGGGCATAACAATTCGTCAATACCATTTTCCATAGCAGTAAATATTTGTCTTTCAAATTCTACTTCCAATCCATTGGCAGAAAGATCAAATGGCAAATAATCTGGTTCAGTTACAATTTTTTTTGCTCCATCTGAAATTGCATATCCAAAGTCATCAAGTCCAAGAACACAATTTGATTTACTTGGTTTTATCGCATCAATTTCTATTAGCCAATCAATTGTCTTATTAGCTATTTCTTCTTTGTTCTTGAATTCCGATATTCTCGGAACTAAACTTATGCTAACTGTTCCCATTTTTATTAATTACACATAACGTTTTGCAGCTTGGCGAAGTGGTGGATTTAGAAGCACAAATGTTCCAATTTGCACAAATGTTTATTAGAAATCCGAATATTTAATTTACCACTGAACCCGCCATTTTGCCAAACTGCTGTTAGCGGTTCGTGCTTTATTTTTCTAATGTTTCGAGCAACTCAATTATTTTGTCTGCTTTTTCTAAATAAGATTGTTTTTCATGTCTGCTTAATTCATAACCTTCATGTAAAATCTTATTTCGAACTGCTAAAAGTTCTCTCATTTCAATATACAATCTATCACTTTTTAGTTCCATTGAGAGAAATTTCAAAATGTCATTTATAGATTTTGATTCGTTAGAAGAATAACCTTTCTGTCTCATTAAATTGCTTCCGAGTTTTTCAATTATTTGCCAACGCTTAATAATGTCAAAATCACTCTCATAATTTCTAAATTCAGGCTCTCGTTCTAATTGTTTTTCTTCATACCTTCTTGAGAGGAGTTGCGTATATGCAAACCCAATGAAAATTACAACAATACCCGAAAACGCAATCACTAATCCAAGGTTTTTTTCATGAGCGAAGTCTTGATTTTGATACATATAAACAACTATTCCAACAAGTGAATACAAAGCACCCGTTAATGAAAACATGGTCATCAGTCGTTTGCGTTTATAGTCCGCTTTTTCTTTTTCTATTTTAGCTTTAAATAAACTGTCTTTGGCTTCTAAAATATCACGTAGAGATATTTCTTTGTCAGCAGTTTGACCTTTTTGCGCAATGGAAGTTGCCTTTTTTATTAATAACTCATGCAGTTCCTGCATTGTGTCATTTAAAGCTTCTTGTGCTGACGGTGTCAGTTTATCATTATATAAATCGTTCTTAGCCATTTTGTTCCGAATTGAAAGTTAAATAAACAGTAGTAGCGACTGCAACAAATAATGTTACAATGAACCAAATTACATGACTTGTTTCTTTGAATTTCTCAACGTCTAAAAGACTACCAGCAACCAAAGAAGAAATAAATGCTATAATTTGAATTAATTTAACCCACCACTTTTTCTTTGTTTTAATAGGAAAACGTTTTGAGTATGTCGCGGCTTCACTAATTATAGCTGCCGTAATTTCAGTATTTGTTCCATCATTTCTACTTGCCTCAATTCTTGAGGCTTCATCAATAATGTCTTCTGTCCATTGTTTACAATGTCGAGTTAGTTCAGACCTTCCGTTAGGATTTAAGTCAGATACTTTTTCGTCTGGTATGTCAAATTCAATTCTCATGAATATTGTTTTCGTTTATATGTCGGTGTCATCTCATAGCATGACCGCTAACAATTGTATATCAACAAGAAACTTGTTGATATATTTCTTATGTACGGAGTGCAAGATATATTATTTATTTCTTATTTCCAAGTTTATTGGCTAAAAAAAACTTAATAAATTAGGTATGTTTTCTATTATGGTTTTTTTAGTCATATACCAATGGTTTATTCAAAATAGCTATTCCTTTTTAGTAATAATTGTAGTATTTGGTAGTGCTTTTTGTAGTTCAATTACGGCATTTTCAGTAAAATAACAATCGCTTATGTTTAAGTCCTTTAAATTTTTTAATTTCCCTAAGATAGAAGCGGTGGCATCACTTTGTAAATTGTAATTAAAAGATAAATCTAACTGTTCTAATTTATTTAGCTTAGAAAATGAAGTAGGTAACGATTTTATTTCATTGGCTTTTAAGTGAAGTTCTTTTAAAACTGTAAGCTGACCTATTTCAGTAGGTAAAGTAGCCAATAAATTATCCTCTATTTGCAAAACACTTAGCTTCTTGCAGTTGGATATACTTTCAGGCAGTATTTCTACCACATTATCGTTAATAGATAGTTCTTCAAGTTGCGTAAGTTGCCCTATACTTTGAGGAAGCGTTTTAATTTTAAGCTTATAATTCACAAAGAAATCGCCATCAAGATTTAAGTATTTCAATGATTTTAAATTGCTTATATCTTCAGGTATATTTACCACATGATTAATAGCCAAATTTAAGTACTGTAGCTTAGTCATGTTTAAAACTTCTTTAGGAAATTTTTCCAACTTATTCCAGCTTAAATCTAAATAAGTAAGATTACTTAATTTATTAAAACTACCGGGTAAAGTAGTTATTTTATTTCCTCTTAAATAAAGGCTGTCTAAATTGCTTAGTTTACTAAAACTACTGGGAAGCGTAGTTAGAGCATTGGTGTACATATATTGTTGCTCATTATCAACTATTAGCACTTTTAGTTGTTGTAAATTTCCTATTTCTTCGGGTAGAGCCGTTAGTTGGTTGCCTCTTAAATTTAGACGTGTTAATCCACTAATTTTTCCTATTCCTAAAGGTAATGTAGTCCATTTGTTAAAACTTAAATCTAAGTTTTTTAAGCCTTTTACATTAGCTAAAGCTGCACCTATATTTTCAATATTTAAGTAAGGATTAGAGTTAATTCCAAAATTTTCAATACTTAAATTACTGCCAATATTTTCCAATAAATTGCCGTTTAGTTCTAAAGTTTGCAGTTTTAAATCAGAACCCATAGTTCTTATATTGCAATAGTTGGCTTTTAGTATTTTAAGCTGAGGCATTTGTTTAATTAACGGAAACAAAAATTCTTCATTAAGTATAGCATCGTTAGAAACATCTAAAGTGTGCAGTTTTTGCAATGCTTTTAGTGTTTCCGGTAGCCGTACTATTTTATTGCCTTTTAAATTAAGTATTTCAAGTCCTTTTAGTTTACTAATATTTTCGGGCAGGCTAAATAAATCGCAATTAATAAAAGCCACTGATTTTAAATTGGGCAATGCTTCTAATTGTGTAATAATATTTTCAGCATCCAACTGTTTGCACATATTAAACTCTATGTTTTCAATAGCATTTAGCTGGTTTATATGCTTAGGTAGCGTTTTTAAACTACTGTTTTTAATGCTCAAAGTTTTGTCTTGGTTTTTGTTGCTAATTTTTTCGTTTAAAGTTTCAAACAAGTCGTAGAGTTTTATAGAATCTTGTTCAAGTTTATATTTTTTTAAACCTACGGCATAAAGTGAGTCAAAAAGTCTATCTACATTGTCGTAATTTTCTATTTCTTTTTGGGCAAAAGTGCTACTAAAAACTAATAGCGTTACTATTGATAATAAATATTTCATTAAGTTAATTTGTTTAACATCAACAAAAATAAACTATTTTTTATTGAGGAATATTTTTTAAGCAGAATGTTTTTAACATTTCTTTGTTTCAAAATTAATTTTACCTTTGTGTCGCTTTCTAGGGGTTTCTGTTTTTTACAGAATGAGAATTACCCTTTGAACCTGATAAAGTTTATACTTGCGTAGGGAAGAAAGGAAAATGGGTGTTTGCCCTTTTGAAAGCATTTTTAATAATTAAAATTTTATGTTATGAAAAAATGCTTTACACTTAGTTTTTTTACCTTTATTTTATTAGTTAACGCAGTAGCTCAAGTGCAGTTGAGTGGAAAAATTGTTGATGTTAATACCAAAAAAGCACTATCAAATAGTACTATTTACATTGATACTGAAAAAACGCCTACTTTTTCTTTAAATGACGGTTCTTTTAAGTTGGAATTAGAAAGTGGAGAACACACCATTACCATAAATAAAAAGGATTATGACCCACTTACTCAAAAAATAAGCATAAATAATGATGCTGTTATTTTGTTTGAAATGTATCCCGAAGGTACAAGCCCCGAAGATGAAAGTATATACAAATCATTGTTTACAGATGAAGTAATAGTAAAAGCGGTAAGAGCTAAAAAAGATGAACCAATTGTAAATACAAAAATTGACAAAGAAGAAATAGCTAAAGAAAATTTTGGTAAAGATTTGCCTTATCTTCTTGAAAAACAACCAAGTGTAGTAGTTGCCAGCGATGCCGGAAATGGCGTAGGCTACACAACAATGAGAATAAGAGGTACCGATATGTCGCGTATCAATTTTACGGTAAATGGTATTCCGTATAATGATGGCGAATCGCAAGGCGTTTTTTTAGTAGATATGCCTGATATTGCTTCTTCATTAAATGATATTCAAATACAAAGAGGTGTGGGCACCAGTACCAATGGTGCTTCGGCTTTTGGTGCATCGGTAAACTTAAATACGAATACTAAAAATGAAAAAGCTTATGCCGAAGTTAATAATGCAGTGGGTTCTTTTGGAACAGTAAAAAATACATTGAAATTAGGAACAGGATTAATCAACAAACATTTTACTTTTGACGGTAGAGCTTCTCATTTAATGAGTAATGGATATATAGATAGAGCCAGCACAAAACTGTGGAGTTATTATTTAAGCGGTGCTTATTATGGCAAAAGTACCATTATCCGTTTTAACCATTTTAGCGGGAAAGAACGCACTTATCAAGCTTGGAATGGTGTAGATAGTGCTACTTTGGCAACCAATAGAACTTTTAATATTAGTGGTACAGATTGGGGCTACAAAACTGAGCCTTACAAAGATGAAGTAGATGATTATAAGCAAGACCACTATCAGTTGTTTTTCTCGCAGCAGTTTAAAACCAATTGGACAGCTAATATTGCCTTATTTTATACCAAAGGCAAAGGATATTTTGAGCAGTATAAAGTACAATCAAGTTTGGCTGACTATAATTTAGCCGATGTAATAATAGGAAACGATACTATAAGTGAAACAGATTTAGTACGAAGAAGATGGCTGGATAATTATTTTTGGGGAACTACATTTTCTTTAAATTATACCAAAATTAAAAAATTGGATTTCACTTTTGGCGGTGCGTGGAATCAGTACGATGGCGACCATTATGGCGAAATAATATGGGCTCAATATGCCGGCAATGGCGATATTTATCACAAATATTATGATAACAATGGACTAAAAACCGACTTTAATATATATGCTAAAGCAAGTTATTTTATTACTAAAAAACTATTGGCTTTTGCAGATTTACAGTATAGAAATGTTGCTTATAATGTTTCCGGAATAGACAATGACCAAAGGTATTTATTTGAAGATGTAGATTATCATTTTTTTAATCCTAAATTTGGATTGAGCTATTTTATAAATTCTAAGCATACGGTTTTTGCATCTTTTGCTATGGCAAGCAGAGAACCTACAAGAAACGATTTTATAGATAACATACAGCAACCCAAGGCAGAAACGCTTTACGACCTTGAAGCAGGATACAAATACAAAAGTAAAAACCTATATTTTAATGCCAATTATTATTATATGCACTATAAAAACCAACTGGTGCTTACGGGAGAATTAAATGACGTGGGTAATACGGTGCGTGCCAATGTAGATAAAAGTTTTAGAACAGGAATAGAATTAGTGGGTGGAGTAAATATAATGAAATATGCCAGCTTAGATGCTAATGTAACCTGGAGTGTAAATGAAATAAAATCTTTTACAGACGAAAATGCTGTAGTGCACGATAAAACAAAAATTTCTTATTCGCCACAATGGATAGGAGGTGTTAATTTAGAAATATTTCCTGCAAAAGATTTTACCATAGGCTTTTACAATAAAATGGTAGGTAAGCAATTTTTAGATAATACTACTAACAATCGTTTGAGTTTAAAAAGATACTATCGTTCAGATTTTGGACTGCAATACACCGTACATACTAAACCCGTAAAAGACATTAGTTTTTTATTTAGGCTAAATAATTTTACCAACAGAAAAATAGTAAGCAATGGATATGTTTATTATGGTACGCCATACTATTTTCCGCAAGCTACCATAAACTTTATGTTTGGTTTAAATTTGAAGTTTTAGGTTTTTCTGCAAAAGAGTTGTCAATAATAATTAAATCTAATCTAAAAAGAAATGACTAATTATTACCTTTGTCCCTCACTAAAAACTTAAATTTTGGAAGCATTAAAGCAAGAACTTAAAAAACGAATAATTGAAACCCTAAATTTAGAAGATATTTCTATAGATGAAATAAAAGATGATACGCCTCTTTTTGGAGAAGGCTTGGGTTTAGACTCTATTGATGCCTTAGAACTTATCGTTCTTTTAGATAGACATTACGGTATTAAAATTACAGATTCAAAAGAAGGAAGAAAAATATTTGAATCGGTACAAACTATGGCAGAATACGTTCAAAAGCATAGAACAAAATAAACTATGCTACAAAAAGTTGCTGTTACAGGTATGGGTATTGTTTCTGCCATAGGTAATAACGTTGCAGAAAATTATACTAATTTAATAGCAGGAAATCATGGTCTTACAGATATTGCTAACTTAAACACTATACACAAAGGAAGTATTAAAGTAGGCGAAATAAAAAATACCGATGAAGAATTAAAAAAAGAGCTGAATATAGCCTTTGAAAAGCCTATAAGTAGAACTTCTTTATTGGGAATTAAAGCTTTAAAAGAGGCATTAACCCAAGCTAATATTAAAGATATAAACCAAATAGAAACGGCTTTTATATCTTCATCAAGTGTAGGAGGCATGGATAAAACAGAGCATTTTTATCAAACATATTTTACCGATAAAGAAGCTCAAAACTATATAACTACGCACGATATAGGCGATACCAGCCACAAAATAGCCGATTATTTTGGTTTAAAAGGAATGGTTACGGCTATAAGTACAGCTTGCTCTTCTTCTGCTAATGCTATTATGCTGGGCGTGAGGTTAATACAAACAAATCAAGCTAAAAGAGTAATAGTGGGCGGCACAGATGCCCTTACAAAATTTACTATTAATGGTTTTAACACTTTAATGATATTGACCGACAGCTACAACACGCCATTTGATGAAAATAGAAAAGGCTTAAACTTAGGCGAAGCTGCCGCATATTTAATTTTAGAAAGTGAAGATACCATACAAAAAACAAGCAATAAACCATTGGCATACGTTAGTGGATATGGAAATGCAAATGATGCTTATCATCAAACAGCATCTTCAGAAGAGGGCGAAGGAGCATATTTAGCCATGAAAAAGGCGTTTGAAATTTCAGGGTTAAAACCACAAGAAATAGACTATATAAATACACACGGTACGGCTACAGAAAATAATGATTTATCGGAAGGGAAAGCATTAGAGCGTATATATAATGGCATTTCTGTTCCTCATTTTAGTTCTACCAAACCTTTTACGGGGCATACTTTGGCAGCGGCAGCAGCTATTGAAGCTGTTTTTAGTATTTTGGCACTTCAAAATGGTGTAGTATATCCTAATCTAAATTTTACTATACCTATGAAAGAATTAAGTATAATTCCTCAAACAGTACAGCTAAAGAAAAATATAAATCATGTACTATCCAATTCTTTTGGTTTTGGAGGAAATTGTTCAAGTTTAATTTTTTCTAAATGAAAAAGTGTTATGTAAACGGCATAGGAAGCGTAAGTGCTAAAAATACTTTTTTAAGAGGTTTTAATTTTTTTGAGATAAACAATACAGATAATGTACTGTATGCCATAGAACCCGATTATAAAGATTTTATTTCTAAAGTAGAAATAAGAAGAATGGAAAAAGGCTTAAAAATGAGTATAGCAGCAGTTTCTAAAGCTCTTGAAGAAGCTCATTTATTATTGCCACAAGCTATAATAGTAGGTACGGGTATGAGTTGCCTGCGTTCTTCAGAAAAATTTTTGAAAGCTATGCTTGAAAATAATGAGCAGTACTTAACGCCCATAAATTTTATTCAATCTACACACAATACGGTGGCAGGGCAGTTAGCCTTAAAACACCAGAGCAAAGGTTATAATTTTAACTACGTTAATGGCTCAGTTTCCTTTGAGTCGGCTTTATTAGATGCACATAATCAAATTCAGTTTGGTATAGAAAATGACATTTTAATAGGTGGGGTAGATGAAACTAACGAACATACACTTTCTTTATACAAACATATTGGCTTTATAAAAAAAGAAGAAAGTGCCTATAATATTTTAAATGCTAAAACCAAAGGTATGATAATGAGTGAAGGTGCTCATTTTTATGTACTTCAAAATGAAAAAAGTAAAGCAACTTATGCTCAAGTTATTGATATTGAATTGATTAACAATTTTACGGAGAATGAAGTAGCAAATATGGCTCAGCAGTTTTTAGCTAAAAATAACATGGAATTGGGAAATATAGATGCAGTGGTATTAGGCAATAATGGAGATATAGAATTTGACGGTTATTATAATCCGTTAGAAAGTTTATTTGCTAAACAAACAAATCTATATTACAAGCATCTTTCTGGGGAATATAATACCGCTTCAGCTTTTGGATTTGGTTTGGCTTGTAGTGTTTTAAAAAATCAAAGTATTCCAAAATTTACCACTAAAGAAAATCCTACAAAAAAAGAAATTAATACTGTGCTATTATACAATCAATACAGAGGAAAAGATCATAGTTTTGTATTATTGGAGAGGGCTTGATAAAGTAGGAATTAAGAAAAGTGTTGACAATTGGTATAAGTAACAAACTGTTTTACGAAATCCCCAATAGAACATTTTTTTATCAACTATCCCACAACAACCGGTTCCGTTCAACCTGCGTTCTCATTGTTCGTCCTCCGGACGCAACGAAAACTTAGTTGTTGGCGGTAGTATTTTTTATCTTTCGTTGTGTCCTTTTCCGTCAAAGATTTTCGGTTTCGCCTTTTCAATTCTTGAACTTCTTGTTTTGGATTGTTTGGCTTCTGAAAAATAGAGCAAATATCCTCTTTGTCGTCCTGGTGTCAGATTGTAAAATGCAGTTTTAAAATCCGAGTCATTCTCAAATTCTTGTTCAAGTTCTTCAGGCATTTCATATTCCGAAGTCTTTTTCATTTTAACTTCCAAACCTGCTTTTTCTACCTCTGTTGCCTCAAAAATATAGGTTTTGATAATTGCTTTTGTGGCAATAATTTGCTCTTTGTTTGTAAATCGCATTTGTCGAGCCGATTGTACGTTTTCGGTCTGTTGCACCAAAATATTTTCGGTGTCAATTAACAATGCTCCCTTGTGAAAAAGTAAAGCACAATATTCTTTAAATCCGTGGATAAGAACTATGTTCTTACCTTGAAAAGTATAGCAAGGGTGCATCCATTTAAAATCTTCGTCAAGTCCACATTCCAAGCAAATTTCTCGGAGCAAAATGGTTTCTTTTTTCCAATTCTTGATTTTTTCTATGTATCTGTCAACCTTTTCCATTTTTAATTTTGTTTTTGTAATTCAATGATTTTTCGGTCGTTCGGTCTGAAATACCAAGACACAATTGAGACCAAAAGCAAAATAATTGAAGGCATTGCTTCTGTTATGGGTTGTCCAACTGCTAAATGTGAAATTGTTGCTCCTGACATTGCAAAGAAAAACCCTGCATAAGCCCATTCTTTTAGCAAAGGATTTTTAGGAATTAAAATGGCAATTACACCCAAAATTTTCCAAGTTCCAAGAATTGACAACAAGTAGAGTGGGTAGCCAAGCTGGGTTACTATTTCGTTGTATCCGCCAATTTGAAGCATTTGCTGTATTCCGCCTGCCAACGTTCCGAATGATAGGAAGATTGTTGAAACCCAATAGGTTATTTTTTTCGTCTTTGTCATTTTGAAGTTATTTTGATTTTGTCAATATTTCTTCCAATCGGTTATGTGCCCAATTGACACCTTGCTTGAATGGAAGTTTTAGGTTTTGGTCTCTGTGGTTCACGGATTGATAGATTACATTCTGTTTTAATCTACTTGTGTTTTCGGACAATTTCTCGAATTCGTAAATTTCGAGTTGAACGCCAAAAGGCATATTTTCCATTTCAAAAGTTCGTATGATTTTTTGGTTTGTTATAAAGTCGTGTATCGTACCATTAAATCCGATTTTGTTGCCTTTTGGGTCGGAATTTGAAAATTGGAAACTACCGTGTTTTTGGAAGTCGAACTTTAGCACTTTCGTTCCCATCCATTGTTCAATTATTTCTGGTTCTGTGTAGGCTTTGAACAAGAGTTCAACAGGCAAGTCAAACGTTCGTGTTATGAGTATTTCCTGTTTGCCATCTTCGGCAATCACGTTTGTTTTTTGTTCCATATTTTATTTTTTTGATTGATAGCTCTTCATTACCGATTCCAATTTGTTGAATCTGTCGTCCCATAGTTTTCTGAAAGGCTCGATAAATTCCGCTATTTCTTTCATTCCGTTTGGGTTTAGGTGATAGTAGATTTCCCGTCCTTTTTGTTCTTGTTCTAAAATTTCACATTCGGTGAGGATTTGAATGTGCTTTGAAATCGTTTGCCTTGAATAATCAAAATTTTCGGCAATCGCAGTTGGTGTCAAAGCTTGAAGTGCAACTAAAGAAATAATCGTTCTTCGAGTTGGGTCGGCAATTGCTTGAAAAACATCTCGTCTTAATTTCATTACGCAGTTATTTGACTGCAAATATAAGCGCAACTATTTAACTGCACAATTTTTTTTCTTTAAATTTTTGGAATTAAGTTCGGTTTTGGGTTCCGTTATATTACCGCCAACGTGTTTGTATATGAAAAGTAGCAGATTTGAATGTGCCATTTTTCAGTTTAAAAACAAAGATAGCAGAAAAGAACCAAACATTAAGTTTAGCACTAAACTGCTATTTTTTATATACGGTGTTGGCAATAGTTATTATTCCACTTCCTAAATTTTATTTCAAATCGAGATTTCCTGTCGAATATTTTAAATTATACTTGAATTTGTCAATTTTCCAAAATTCTCTATTTTTAACCAAATGCAAATTGTAACTTCCAACAAATTCTCGTGTCTTTCCTTTGCTTGCAGATTCCTTAAAATGTGTAGCAGTTGCGTAAACAAAAACTTCTGCCGAATTATTACTGATTTTAACTAAATGATTTCCTGCTAAATGATTTATCGCATCTATATTTGCAAATCCTTGTTTCCATTCATTACAAATGTCAATAGAACTCTTCTTGGAAATTTCTCCACCAAGTGAAGACATATCAAAGTCAACAAGTTCAGAAAAAACTTCTTTTTGAAGTTTTTTCCACTCTTGATTGTCTGTATAGATAAATAGTTTATGAACTATTTCAATGATTTGCTCTCTTACAGTAAATTCCATTTTACTTGTTTATTTTCAACATACCTTCATTTCCAAAAGCAGAATAAATTCCGAAAGTTACGTTGTCTAACATTTCATTGTAATTTGTAATGTGTTGTCCCATTCCCATATAATCAACTACTGTACGCAATGGTTTTTCTCCATAAGGAATTGCAATAAGGTTTGTAATGGCATCTGCAACTTTCTGTGGTCTTTGCTCTGTATTTGCCTCTAAAGCCTGTTCAAACCCGTCAAACATAGCTTTTGGTGCTTGCATAAATTCTCCATAAGATTCATTTCTGCTGTTGTCACTTGGTTTTTTAAGATTCTCCATAAATGTCGTTGGAAAACCACCAGGTTCAATAATACTTGACTCTATACCAAAAGCTGATAATTCCGTTCTATAATTTTCTGCAATAGCTTCTAATGCCCATTTGGAAGCATTGTAAACACCATAAAAAGGTAAAGTCATTCTACCCAATAAACTTGAAGTATAAATTACTGTTCCTTTTCCTTGTTTTCTAAAATGTGGCAATGTTGCTCGCATTACACGTTGAACTCCAAAAACGTTGACATCAAATACATATTTCATATCGTCTGGTGTAAAATGTTCTTGCATTCCAAATACGCCAACTCCTGCATTGTTTATCAAAACATCCAACCCACTTAAAAAGTCAATAGCGTTTTTAACACCTTTGTTTACGCTTTCTTCATTGGTAACATCCATCTCTACCAAATGAACACCAATTGATTTTAGTGCGTCCGCAACTTTTTCATTTTTCCCTTTAGTTGAACGCATTGTTCCAACAACTTTGTGTCCTTTTTCAATAAGTGATTGACAAGTTAAAAATCCAAATCCTCCACTTGCTCCTGTAATTAATATTCTTTGTTCCATTATTTATTGTTTTAAAATTATAGTGCAAAGTTGAAGTAAAAGGAAGTATTTTATATAACCTTAATTATACAAGAAATGACCAATTTCAAAGATTAACCTATTATTGGTTAGATTTTCGGAATGTATTTGGGGAAAGTTGTGTGTGTTTTTTAAAAAATCGACTAAAATGAGTAGGTTCACTAAAACCTAATTTATAAGCTATTTCCTTTGAAGAATAGGTAGTGTTTTTGAGCAATGATTTGGCTACTGACAATGTTCGTTTAGAAATCCAATCGTTTACAGTTCTACCTGTTTTACTTTTTATTACAGAATTTAAATAATTTGGGTGTAAATTTAATTCGTTGGCATAATCTTGTACTTGAAAGGCGATAGTTAGTCCTTTTGAAGTTGCTATTTTAAACTCTCGTTCCAATAAAATTTTAAAGGATTTAACAATTTGAGAATTTCTTCCTCCTTCTTCTAATGGATTGTACGATAGCCAAAAATTTTCTTTTATTTTTAGAAGTAATACAACAAAAAGGTTTCCAAGAATTTTGTTCTTGTATTCAGATTGTTTTTTGAACTCTTTGAATATTTGTTTGTAAAGAATTTCAAATTCACTAAAGTCATTCTGCAACATTTTTTTTGGTGGAACTGTTTCTGCTAATAAAAACGGAAATTCGCCAAAAATATCTGGGTGAACATTCTCTCTTAAAAAACTCTCTGTTAATGTGATAATATAGGCGTCTTTAGAGTTTTCTATTTCAAAGGATTTAATATGTCCGGGATTTGTAAAATATATGGTTTGTGAATCAAAGGGAAATATTTTATCATCAATGGTATATTTTCCAGAACCTTCTTTTATAAATACAAAAGAAAAATAATCGGCTCTAAAAACTGGTGATTTAAAAGGTGTTTTAGAATGAATAGCAGGTAAAAAATGAATCGTAAAGTCCATTTCTTGCTCAATTGGTAAATTCAGCGATTTATACAAGTCCGAAATTTTATGGTGGACTATTAATTCCATTTGAGTTCGTATTTTTTAATTATTGCCAACGGTCAAGTATAAGCGTAGTGCGGGTTTAGAAGCACTTCACTTTCAATTTACCGATATTTTTTTAATGTTCAATTAGTTTATATTCAGTACTTTGGCCCGCATTACGCTTATACATTGTTGGCAACTGGCTTTCCTTTTCACTTTCCATATTCGTGATATTCGCTTACAGTCAAGAAATATCCATCGGGGTCTCGAAGTGAAAATTCCTTTTTCTTTGGTCTTGGGTTTAAATGGATGTCTTCTTCTATACCACAACCCGAGTTTTTAGCCCTTTTGTATATTTTTTCCAAGTTGTTCGTCCTAAAATAGAGCATTAAACCATTTCCTGGGGTAATACTTGGGTCTGTCATTGTTGGATGGTCGTCCATTTCCCATTGATGAAGGCAAAGTACAATTTCATCAGTTTCAGACTTTAGAACAGCAAAACCGTGTCCTTTTGGGGATGAATTTTTAAAGCCAAATATATCCTCATACCATTTTGCACTACTATCTACATCATTAACAGCGATAATTGGGTCGATTCTTGTCATAGGTCGATATTATTCGTTATAGCCTTTTTTTTTCCACAAGCCGTTTAGAAATCCACCAATAGTTTCCGCTCGGATCAATAATTCCCGATTGTCGGTCTTGGTAATCCATATCGGCTGGTTCAAATTCAACTTTTGCTCCATTTTCGACCGCTCTTTTGTGTATTTCGTCCACATTGTCAACATACAAATAAAATGCAGTTCGCATATTTAAAAATTGTCCTCTTGCTTGGCTAATCATAAAACAAGAAGTTCCAATTTTTAAAATCACGTTTGCAATGTCGCCATTTTCTGGGTTCGTTGAACGGTTGATTTCTTCTGCATAGAATGCCTTTTTAAGAAATTCAATCAGTTCATTTGGATTTTCCACAAATAAATATCCGTTTACGGTTTCAAATCCTTCTGGTCGATATGTATCAAATATTTTGTTCATTTTCGTGGTTTTTTTTAGCTTGTTGCCAACGGTTCTGAATAAACGCACGTAGCGGCTTCATTTATTTAAACTTAACAAATATAACAAACTTTTTATTAAAAACACAAAGTGAGCAAGCTGGCACTTGCCCGCTATTGCGTTTATTTTTTGTTAGGCAATGGCTATTTCTAGTCAATATAATATCCATTTTTACTTGTATCTGCCCATTTTCCAAATATTTTGTATGAATAACCCAAACTAAAAGACCAATTCATAACTCCAGTACTTGATCTTGCATATACTCTTGGTTTATTATTTATTTGATAATTAAAATCATAAGCTCTAACATTATAAGGCGTATAATAAAAGGAAGTATTAAAAAATAATTCAGATTTTCTTTTCTTTCCCAGTTCTAATCGTAAATTAACTCTTGCTCCAAAATTTATAAAAACTTGGTGTAATTTTACCTCAGTTGCTTCCACGCTATAAAAATCCCCATTACTTGAACTAACAGAATAAGATTCATAACCTGCAAAATCACTATTTCCAGCTATTGCAATTCCAAAATGTGGACCAAAATCAAAATTAAATCTTTTATAATTAAACGGTTTATATAGATACCCCATATTAAAAAATGTAGCACCTTTTGTAACTATCTTTGAACTTGTAACTTCATCATAGTTTGTGAATCCAAAGCCTGTTTTTATATTCAAGTTTTGAATTGACAATTCCAACCTATGTTTATTTTTTATGCAATAGCCACCAAAAAAGCGCACATTAATGTGCATTTTATTTCTAATGGATTTATTGTTTAAAAGTTCAGTAGAGTTTGGTTGGTACTTGTATTTTGAAGTTAAATAAGAATTACCAATTTCTAAGCCAAAATACCCATAATTTCTATGAGTATTTTGGTTCGAATTTGTATTTGTCTGTGCTAAAAGCAAAGAGCAAAAAAAGATATTTATTATTAGTAATAAATTCTTCATTACCATGGCCAAGTTTTATTATTTCTAGTTTTGAAACTTCCTGCATCCTTATCATAATGATTAGAATACGTTGAGCTTAAAATTTTAACCGAAGAGCCTGGAGCTCCAGAAATCCCTGTTATACTATTACCATCTACAGATATTCCTATGCCTGTATAAGTAAAAATAGTATGAACAGCTTTCTTTTTGTTGGTTTTATCTACATCATATTTGTATGATTGAGTAACTGTTGGTGCACCACTTGGTGTGATTTCTACACTTACTTCTCCCCAAACTCTAATTTCATCAGCTTTTGTTTTCTTCCATTTGTCTTTACGTTTCTTTTTCTTATAGTTAACCGTTTTCATGCCTGCAGATTTGTGAAAGAATACATTAGTTTGCCAATGCGTTGACTTCATTCTTCTTGAGTTAGATGCAAAATAATCATTATTATGATTGTTTCTAAAACCATAACCAGCAACCCAAGCTTTCACTTGATATTCCCCATCTATTTGAGGTTTATAAGCAATTAATTTATCATTTATAACTTCTGCCGTGTTATATTCAATGGTTTTACCTGAATTCTTAAATTCACTTGTTTCGTTGAAATAGCCATCTACGTATACAAATACATATTCATTTTCAACTCTACAAATTAAATTTCCTACCGAAATTTCACGATTATGGTTTAAAACAGCTGCTAAGTATGGGTCGTCAATTATGAAATCAGCTGAATTATTAAAATCTAACGGTGGTAAATCAAGAAATTCATCATCATAATTTAAAACCGAATCATAAGATAAAAATCCATAACTATTGTTTAACTCTTCAATATAATTAGGTTGCTCACTTGATATTCCTCTCATAAAAACTTCAAAGTCGTCAAAGTTATTAAAGTGCAATCTATTATCTATAATAGAAGGATAAATAATTGATGATTTAAAGTTTTTTGTTAAAATTTCTGTAGCTTCAGAATTTTGAACATTTTGAATGTCTTCTTTACTACATGAAAACAATGCAATAGTCATAGCAATTATTAATATTGGTATTTGTCTAAAATTTGTCATAATTTTACTTTTTTAGTGGAAGTTGGGTAGTCGCATGTCTAGTGCTTTTATTGACTACCTTTCTTCCTGTTTAAAATTTGTTTTTTCTTTTGTTTTTAAAAGTTTTCTCTTTTTTTGTATTAACTTATTACTAAGTTTTTCTAATTGGATTTTATCAAATCAAAAATTAGAATTTTGTTTTCTTTTGTTATATTTTCCTTTAAACTCCTTTATTTATTATGTTTTTTAATGTTTATTTTGCGTCTAGCTTTTGCCTAACGGTTTGTGTATGAAGCGTTGGGCATTTCGAAGCACTTTACTGTCAAGCCGCTACAAATTTTATTAAATGTAACGCCCTTGAAATTAGCACTATCCGCCCAATGATTTATACACTTTGTTGGCAATAGTTATTCCTTAGTAAATTTTATATCAATAAGTTTTTCAAGTAATTTGAATCTAAATTCGATGTAGTTGTTTTTGAAATATGAATCTGATGTCTCATAAGTCGAACCATCGTAGTATGTTACCTCTGTCTTGAATAGGCTAGTAACATTTTTAGGAAGTTGTTCAACTTTTTGTGTATTAAAGTTAATAGCAACTTCTTTTGTTTCCACTTTTTCCTTTGTGACATACCTGTATTCATTCCAATTACATCTGCAAGTTGCTTTTCCACGTTTTGCATATGCTTTTGCAACAAACGATATGTCAGTCATACTATTTGTATATGGTCCACCGTATCCGTGCTTGTCTCCCTTTCCGCTTTCTTTCCAACATTTAACTGAGCTTTTGTCTATTTTCCAACCATCTGCAGCTGAATTTCTAATATTGAATTGTTTTTCCACATCTTTAGTACTTCCACTTCCTGATGTAGCGTGTACAATATCTGTTTGACCGTTACTTGTTTGTTTTTCTTGGTAACTTACTTTGTAATAAACTTTGACTTTTCCAATATTGTTTGGTACAACAACAAATCTTGGATTGTATTTATATATTTTGTCTTTCCCAAATAATCTTTTTTTATGAAGTATTACTTCAAATGTATTTATTGTGTCACTACGAAAAACATCTGATTCAGTTAAAGGAATTGAGAACGATATTTTTTTATCACTATATATTGAAGTTACAGGTACTTTTTTATCGTTAAATATTAGGTAGTTATTTTCATTGTTTAATCTCACACCTTTTATATCGATAGTAATGATTTTGTTCTGGACATTTGATATGATTGGTGTTTTATAAAAAGTAGGTGTTGGATACTTGCTAGCCCCTGGGATTCTTGTTACAACATTTTCAATAATTACTGTAGCATCTTCTAATTTTGTCTGCCAACTTATGCTTTCGTTCTCCAACTTAGCTGAAATAGTATTAATATCGTTTAGAAGAGCCATTTCTTTTTCTGTGAGTTTTTTATCCAAGTCATCGGATAAATATTTAATGTTTCCAATTAAATATGAGGTATAATTAGCCAAATTCACATAAAGCGTTCTTTGTTGTTCTGATAAAATATTATTAGCTTTTTCCAAAGCATTATTTACAGTTTGGTCTAAAGCATTTGCTGAACTTATTAAAGTCCCTGCATCTTGCGCTATTGCATTATTGAAAACTAATAATAATACAGCGATTAATAATTTTACTTGTTTCATAGTTATTATTTTTAATTTTAGTTAATTATTGCCAACGTTTGGCGCTTGGCGCAGTGGCGGATTTCGGAGCACAAAACTGTCAATACACCACAAAAGTTGATGCGAGGTAGAATGTTCAATTAACCACGTCACCCGCCATTGAGCCAAACGCCTGTTATGGGCTGGCGTTCTGTTCGTTGCCTGTTTATTGTCTTTCAAATTTATATAGTTTGTCTTTATTATAAACGTAAAAGCCGGGGTCAAAATAGTTGTCTGAATAGGCTGCAATCAATAGAATTGGATTTTTAATGTTTACTGTTTTTGATTTTGCAACGTCCTTAATTGAATTAAAGTCAGGCTGACTAAAGTGATTGCTACCATTTGGATGGCTATGCCAATCACCAACATATATCACTTTATTGTCAAAATGCTGAAAATATTCTTTTGTCTTAATGTTTAACTCCTTGTGGTCAGGCTCAAATTTTGTTGGACTACTTTTATACTTGTCAGGAACTATTATGTCTGAAATTACAAGGTCAATGTAACTATTTAGGTAACTACCCATTAAAATGCCGCCAAATTCGTTTGGATAGTGTGCTCTTGAATATTGTTCAATCGTTTCTAATACTGAACTCTCAACAGTCAAGGTTAGATTTAATTCGCTTTGGTTGAATTTAACATCTTCTGATAAACTTATGTAATCGTTATCAATAAAACTGTAAAAACTTCTTGGTTGTGCATTCTCAACAAAGAATGAGTTTATCTTTCTAACAGTAAAATTTAGTAGCTGATTAATGTCAAAATTAGATGCTTCAAAAGTCGGATGCCAACAGCCCGTTCCTTCCCTAAATTCAGGTTCGGTAAAAGTTCCAAATGAATAAAGCATTTGATTCCTTCGTTCAATAATATTGGAGTTGTCCGAATTGGTCACAAATATCATTTCTCTCGCTTTGTTTGACATTGAGATATAACAAACAAGATTGCTTAATCTCATATCAGTAAGCATTTGGATGATTTCATTGTTTGCTGTGCAATCAATAATTAAGTCATAAGAGTTTAGCTTATCAAATACTTCCTGATACTTTTCTGATTTTGGTGAAGTTGCTTTTAGTTCACTAAAAATATTCACTTCAACGAATGGTGAAATGTTTTCAAGTTTTTGTTTTAGCTGAGCTGATTTTGAAAATGAAACTTCTGTAAAATCATATGAACTGCGACAAATATTGCCTGGCTCCACAATATCAATGTCAGCAAGGTCAATTCTTCTTAAACCTGCCCTTACAAGTATTTCTGATAACGTACTTCCAACAGCACCGTTTCCAATAACAAGAGTTTTTCTGCTAGCTAAATTCTTATTCAATGCACCCCTTCCAAAATATCTATCATAAGAAGCATTATATGTGTTATCCCAAATTATTTCCCTGCTATATCTATCAATAGTTTGAAGTCCTTTTCTTGAAAAGTCATATCTAGGTATAAGGATAAAATCCCAATGAACTTCAAAACCGTCAAGACTTGGAATTTTATACCCGATAGCTAAAAATATATATGGCTCTAATCCATTTGGGTAAAGTCTATAATTGGCAGATGATTTACAAAAGTTTCTAAAAAAGTCGGAAAAGTCAGGTGGCAATATTTTTGACAAATCACCCCAATTCTTGAAGCGATTTTTCTTTGAGTGAACTGGTTCTTTTTCCAAAAATACCCAAGCTCCAATATATTTGTCTTTCTTATGGTAGCTGCTTGACCAACTATATTCTGTATTCCCTAAGTTTTGTGCAAGAGCAGTTATTTGAGTGATTTTGTTTTTATCATTTCTGTGAAAACTTAATACCGAGTATTTGAATTGTCCAAATGGTTTGTCAAAACGAGAAAGGTTAAACTTGTCTTCTTGAAATATTAATGTAACAACCCCTTTTGCATCAAATGCAGAGTATTCATAATGTTCGTCATTTACGCCTTTTTCGTAATAATCTCGAACATATGATTTTAATTTTTCAATCTCTAAGTTAAGTCTAGTAAATGTGTGATTTACAAAGTTTGTATTTAAGCATAACGAGCCGTCAAAATTTTGATGGGGTAGTCCTTCAAAATCTTTGGTGATAAATTTTATTTCACCTAAAGGGTATACTTCGGGTATATGGACTTGAAAAGTTAACGAGTTGTATAAAATTTCACCTTCGTATCGTTTTTCATCTTTATTGTATCTAAAGAGCTTTATGATTTCAAACTTTTCAAGTTTACTGAAGTAGTCATTATAGAATGCTAAATCATTCTTGTTCATTGGCGTAACTTCTTGGAGGTGCTTCAGATACTGGAGGTGCGTCTTGTTTTAGACCATATTGATTTTGCTGTTCTTTTGCTCTTTGTTCTGCAAGTAATTTTTCCCTTGCAAGTTTTTCCTGTTGAGCTTTTGCTTCTGCTTCTTTTCGCTGTTTTTCTTTTTCTTCAAGTTCTTTTCTGTGGCGTTCTTCTTGCTGCTTAATTATAGATTGTGTCTGTCTGTATGCTGCTAATTTTTCGGGTGTTAATACATCTTTATGCTCCTTTTCAATTAATGCAAGTTCTGCTTTCTTTTGTGCAGGGTTATGAATGTCTGCGAAAAAGTTAACGCTAGATTTAAAGCACTCATTAAACTCATTTAATTTTCTGCTAACGGAAACTTCGTCTAATGCTTCTCTGTTAGTTACAGCGTTAATTGACCAATTGTAACTACCTGATTTTGCCAACTTGGCATCAATAATGTAGAATTTGTAATGCATAAAGTCACCTTGTTCTGCATCTTCACTTCCTTCCTTATTAACTGTCGCTCCAAGGTCAATTAGCTTCTGAAAAAGCTCAAATCTGATAATGTTTAATTCATTGCTTGACACAATGACCTTAACATCAACGCCCCTTTTTCTTGCGTCAATCAACTCATTTATTAAGAATGTATCTGTCAGCCAAGACACAGCGACCTTTATGGAATGTCTAGCACTCCTTATGTCCTTTGAGATTTCTGTTTGAATGTTGTTCATATTTTTACTTTTTTAATTGTTTAAATTTGTTGAAAATGTTGTCAGTCTGTTACGGTGTGTTTTGTTACGCTTGCCCATAACGGTTCGCGTGTTTGCGAAGGAGCGGAGTAGAAAGCACTAAGTTTCAACTTGCACCAACGTGAGCAAAACCATTTTTTTATTTGCTAATTTACATTTTTTATGCAAATAAAAAATGGTTTTTGCGACCAAGAAAGCACAAAAGTTCAGTTATGCACTTAACCCGCTCTTTTGCAAACACGATGTTAGCTGTTGTTTTTTTTTGACATAATTTTTAAGGCTTTCAATGTTGTTTCTTCTTTAATGTCAATGAACCTAAAAAGTCCAGCGGTATTAATTTTAATTAAATTTTCATAACAAGAAATTGTCAAAGCTGATGTCTCTATGGAATTATTTCCGTTTTGAACTCTATTATTTGAAATTTTTGATTTTCGAAAAATATATCCAAAAAAGTCTGGTAAAGCTAATAAACTGATTTTTGATTTTTCACAAAATGTCATTTGTTTAAGAACAAAGTCGGCACTTGGAAAATTAAATGCCTCTACATCTTTCTTTCCATAAACATTTCTGTCAAAATACATAGATATTTCTTTTGCAATTAGCATAGGAGCAATATCTCTCAAATAGGTATTTAAGGTGGTTATAAAATAAAATAATGCTTGAAATTCAACTTTATTGAAGTCTAAAATATCATTGTTGAATTTATTTAGAATTTTTGTTGGGTCAAAAAGTCGAGGCTCTAAATATTTATAACAAAAACAAATAAGTTGGTTGTCTATAATTAAATCAGTCAAATCTTGGATTAGTAATGTCCGTGGTCTTTTCTCCTTAAAAATTGTTGTTGAGTGAAAAATTTTTGTTTGTAATTTATGTTTTGAATACAAACTATTCAATTGATAATTTATTTTTTGAATATGCTCTTTTTTGCAAGAAATACCAAAATAATAAATCTCATTTTCAAGATCACCATTGTTTTTATGAAACTTAGTCTCATCACAAAAAAGTATAGTGCTAACTCCTTTTAGTAAATTATCCAATCTTTGAAATATTTATGAACTTGTATATGCTTCATTAAATACACTATCAGTATTAAATAGGTCTCTTTGTAAGTTGTCTAACAATTCATAGTCATTTGCCAAGTCCTCATCATTAAATCTAATTAATACTCTATTAAGTCCATCTTCGTGCTTAATAACAGTTTTAAATTCGACATATTTATTTTCGTCCATTAAGTGCCAAAAGCAATGTGCATATTTGTTTCGTATTTGGGAAGCTGTTTTAAGCTGGCTTATTAAAGTGTCAACTTGTTTATCCCATTCTTTTAATGTTTCACTATCTTCAAAGACACATTTTTTAGTTCCATTTCCATAAACTTTATAAAAGTCTTTTAGTAATTCAACCTTTTGAGAAAAGCTGCCTGAAGAAATAATGTTATAATAAACCGCTGCAATTTCTGGTAAGTCATTACAGAAATATTGTTTAAGCACTTCGGTCAGTTGCCACTCTAAGCGATTAAATTCAATTATTATCCATCCAATTTGAGATGCAATTTTGTTTAAGTATTCATCTTGTTGTTTTTCGTCTGTCCATTCGGAAAAGTTAGCATCAATGTCGGCTTCAAAAGCGTCAATCGTTTTTTTCTCTTTTTTTTCTCTCATAGTTATATTGTTGTCGGTTTTGAAAAATAACAGCTAACGGCCCTGGCTATGGCAAGTGCGGGATTTTGAAGCCGCTTTCTTGTCCGCCTACCGTGATTTTATTTAGCTGTAATATATTCATTTATAAGCAGTAAACCCGCATTTGCTATAGCCGATGTTGGCACACGTTTTTTCTTTTTTTTCAATGTGCTCCCATCAAATAGAGGTCTGAGATGGCCGTGTCTTCATACTTCTCTCCTTTATAAACTTCCAAAATTTCAATCGTCACGACATCTCCATTTGTGACCGTCATGTAATAAGTGTCCCACTTAAATATTTGTGGATACATGGAGTCAAGAAAGTTCAAAATCAATTTGGGCTCGCTATTCTTCTTTAGAATCGCTTTTTTAACTCGTGAATTTGCTTCCCATGTTTCCTTGCTTTTACAATACCCGTTGTTCAGCCCAATCTCGTAAAAAAGGATGTCAAGTGTGTCGACACCTTGAAATGTAATGTTGATTTGCTCACCTATTCCATATCCGTTCTTGCCTTCTACCCAAGCTGTAGATGGATCTCCATCTTCCATATTGTCAATGTCATACGAAATTCCCTTTTGACTTTCTAAACTTGAGGAGGCCGTCATGTTCCAACCAATTGCACATCCAAGACTGCAACCACCAATCAAGGGAATAGTAACTTCTTCGTATGAAGTCGTATCTCCCAATTCAGCGGTTACTTTAGGTATTTCTTGTCCCGAGCAATGAACATGGATTATAAATGTCAATATCGTTAGAAAGCAGATTTTCATTTTTTTAATGTGTGCCAACGGTTTGGCTATGAGCAGTTGGGGATTTCTTGCTCTTACTTTTCAGTTTAGCACAGACCTTTGTTTTTTGTTTTGCTTTTGGTTAAGCACTTAAACCCCAATTGCTTATAGCCGTTGTTGTGTGCCGTTTTTTATTTTCCACTTTTTCGCCTGTTATCTTCTCGACACAGCATTTGACAATTTTCGGCAGTTGTCTTTCCGCCTGAATGCCAAGGGTCAATATGGTCAGCTTCCATTTCGTTGATTTCATAATGTTCTTTGCATACAGGACAAATACCCTTTTGTCTTTCGTAGGCTTCTCGTTTCTGATTTGGACTAAATGCTCTAATGTTTAGGTACTTTTCCTTTCTGGTCAATACATAAGTGTAAATTCCTTTTTTGTTCTGAACATCTTCGTCAAGCATCAATTTGGTAATTTCTTCTTCGAGTTTCTTTGAGTCATATTTTTGGTCTTTAAACTCATTGTATAAGTCTCCCCATTGAATACCGCTCATTTCCTTACGGTATTTTGGAAAAACTGCTTTTACCCAATTAATTACAGATTGAAAATAAAGCCAAAGTTCATTTGCATTCGGTTCGTGCTGATTTTTTGCCATATATGCTTCAATAGCATCACCGCTTATCCATTTGATTGTTGTCTCCAAATAATCTTGTCTAATTGGTGAACCTGTCATATAATCACCGCCTAAACCATAAGCAGCACAACCATTTTTACTAAAATATCTTTTAGCGTCTGAAACCCAAGAACCTGAATAAACTGCGTTTCTCAATTCTTGGTCAGTCAATTTTTCTCCTGCAATGTTGATTGTTTTAAACCACTCTAATTTTTCGCTGTCAGTTCCGCTACACAAATAGACCATTAGTTTGTAGTTCAGAATTTGCTCCTGTTCGTCTTTTTGTAGGTTATGGAAAAATCTGTTATTAAAAGCAAAATCTCCTTCTACGAATTGAGAAATGGAAATTGTCCGTTGTTGTCCGTCAATTACTTCAAAGTTTCCATCTTCACGAACTGCCCAATACATTACATTTAAGGGAAAGTCTTTTGTAATTGTGTCAATTACTGCATCTCTTTGGCGGTCTTTGTAGATAAATTCACGTTGATAGGGTGGGCGAATGTCTAATTTGCCACCATAACCAATAACGCCACCTTCTTCGTTATCTTCATATCCGTTGGTCAATTCACGGACTGTAATTTCTTTAAGTTCTATGTTCATAAAGCCTTGTTCTTAATGAATATTCTTGCGTATGTGTTTTTACCATCTATTAATGGTCTTGCATCTTTAGTTCCTTTGAATGGAATGCCGACTATTTCAGGGTCGTAACCAGCAGAAGCAGAAAGTCCTAAAATTTCAAATTGGTCAGGATTGTATTTGTCTAAAAATGTGATTGGAACGCCCATAACACCTTTATAGTCAGCAGGTATATCTTTAGTCTTGTTAACATTGATTGCATCATAGTTATCATAAGTAGGGTATTCTTCTGGCGAATAAGACTTGTAA